>CAIJME010000164.1 GCA_903821625.1 uncultured Sphingobacteriales bacterium
AAAACTCTGGGATATTGACGCGAAAAGTTTGACCATCTACTATTCGTTTCATTTCATACGAACCCTTCATACTCCCAATATCTGTTTTTAGATTACAGCCTGAAACATATTCATGATTGTTTCCAGGTTCAATTATGGGTTGTTGACCCACAACACCTTCACCTTCAACTTCTCGTTTTGTACCATTGGAATCGAAGATAGTCCAGTGGCGATTCATCAATTGAACGCTGTATTCACCCATATTTTCTATTTTAACCCGATAGGCGAACATGAAATGCTCGTTAATAGGATTAGAGTATTCGGGTTGGTAAATGGTGTCTACCGATACTTTTACTCCGTCAGTAATCTTTGTTACCATAATGTATTGACTTTATGAGGGACAATATAAAAATAAAATTTTATCAGACCATTTCAGTTTGGAAACGTTCATTAATTTCTTCCAGAACAGCATAAATATCATCAATGCTCTCGAGTGAAACTAACTTCATTCGATATTCTTTAAAATCAGCTATACCTTTAAAATAATTGGCATAATGTCTCCTCATTTCAAAAACTCCTGTTTTATTACCTTTCCAGGCGATAGACTTGTCTAAATGTGTTTTACAAACTTCCACGCGCTCGCTGATTGTAGGTTCAGCTAAATATTCACCAGTTTTAAAAAAGTGTTTGATTTCTCTGAATATCCATGGATATCCAATTGCGGCTCTCCCAATCATGATCCCATCAATCTCATATTCCATGCGCCATAGGGCCGCCTTTTCTATGGAGTTTACATCTCCGTTTCCAAAAATTGGAATTTTTATTCTTGGATTTCTTTTAATCTCCCGAATGAGTGTCCAGTCTGCCTCACCTTTATACATTTGAGCACGGGTACGGCCATGAATGGTTAGCGCTTGAATTCCGATATCCTGCAAACGCTCGGCTACTTCGTAAATATTTTTGGTGTTATCATCCCATCCAAGACGCGTTTTAACGGTTACCGGAAGATGAGTGGATTCAACAACGGCTTTGGTCATTAAAACCATTTTATCAATATCCTGCAATAAACTTGCTCCCGCTCCACGACAAGCCACGTTTTTAACAGGACAGCCATAGTTGATGTCAATCAGATCGGGTTTTGCCAGTGTAGCAATTCGAGTTGCCTCACGCATACTTTCAATCTCACTGCCAAAGATTTGAATACCAATAGGCCGTTCATATTCAAAAATATCAAGCTTTGCCCGGCTTTTAGCCGCATCCCGAATTAAACCCTCTGAAGAGATAAACTCAGTATACATCATGTCTACCCCATTCTGCTTACACACAAAACGGAACGGAGGATCGCTCACATCTTCCATTGGAGCAAGTAAAAGTGGGAACTCCCCTAAATCTATATTTCCTATCTTTACAGACATTAGCTATCTTTCGAACGTATATTTTTTAATGATCTTATCGATCGTTGTAAAGCGCAAAATTACAAATAAATTATTAGCATGTTTAAATCAAGGTCAACAGAACGTCATCCTTTCAGCTCACTCTTACTATTGCTTCTATTGGTATTTGCTTGCGCCATAGTTTTTACCATTATTGCATTTTTGGCCGGAATTTTAATATATGGTTTTCAGCCTATAATCAGAATGTCAGAAGGCAGTTCATCAAATGTTGAAATGCTTAGGTTATTACAGATTGTTTCATCTTTTGGGATGTTTGTAGTGGCCGCCTTCGTTTTCGCAAAAATTGAAAGCAACGATTGGTTAAGTTATCTATCTCTCAAAAAATTCAATCTCATATTGGCAATTCTTACGCTATTGATCATACTTAGTTTCAGTCCATTTCTAGAATTTACTAATGAGTTGAACAAAAACATGGTTTTACCAGAATTTTTTAAGGAAATTGAGGCTTGGATGAAATTAAAAGAAGCTCAAATGGCTGAAATGACCAAGCAACTGCTTGTCATGAAATCAGTTCCCGTATTATTAATTAATCTGTTGATGCTTGCCATCATTCCAGCCGTAGGCGAAGAGTTGATATTCCGGGCTTGTTTACAGAAGATAGTCGGTCGTTGGATCGGTAATTACCACGTCGCTATCTGGATAACAGCAATCATATTCAGCGCCATACACTTTCAGTTTTATGGGTTTATGCCTCGCATGTTATTAGGTGCTTTGTTTGGATATCTTTTAGTTTGGAGTGGTAGTCTATGGCTTCCTATACTTGCTCATTTTATGAATAATGGAGTTGCAGTAGTTACTGCCTATATTTTTCAGCAGCAGGGAAAGCCTTTAGATTTGATGTATGAATCTGATCCGGCAAGCCAGCCTGTTTTTATTGCAAGCATTGCTGCTTTGGCAGTATTGCTCTGGCATTTTTACAACCATTCTTTAAAAGTAAAAGAAATAAATATAGAGTTATCGGATGGAAGCAGGTTGGGTTAAGGTATATACATCTGCTGATTTTTTTAAATCAGAATTGGTACGACAGGTTTTAATTGATCATGAAATTGATGCCATTCTTATCAATAAGCAGGGTTTTCCTTATCGAATTGGCGAGGCTGAGGTGTATATATATGAAGGTAATGCTCAAAAAGCATTAGAAATAATCACAGAAAATGAATTATAAATGAAAACAAGGGCTATAACAGGTTTCATTTTTGCTTTTATTGTATTGGCTTTGATTCTGATCAATGGTTATTCATTCACCGCACTTTTTATAATTTTAACCATATTGTGCACCCTAGAGTTCTATAAATTGGTTAAGGCCGGTGATGTAAAACCCAAGGTAATTACTGGACTTCTGTTGGTATTTAGTGTGGTCATTCCTTTTATCCTTCATTTTTTGTTTGATAAACCCATAAGCAATTTACTTTTTTGTGTCCCTTTTATCATTCTTGTTATCATCACCGAGTTGTACCGAAACCACACAATCCCATTCCATAATATCGCTTACACAATCTTTGGGGTTGTTTATGCAACCGTCCCCTTCTGTTTTTTCTATGCCCTTGCTTTTAGTGATGGCCAGTACTCTTTCCATTATCCACTTGGCTTTATTCTTATGCTTTGGTCGAGCGATACCGGAGCGTACGTTTTTGGGATTACTTTAGGGAAAAATCGTCTTTTTGAAAGGCATTCACCTAAAAAGAGTTGGGAAGGTTTTGCCGGAGGGCTTATATGCAGCATACTTACCGCATTTATTTTAAGTATTTATTTTACTGAACTGCCGCAAATACACTGGATGTTAATAGGTGCTATTATCGCCTCTGCGGGTACCCTGGGTGATTTATCCGAATCAATGCTAAAGCGTAGCCTTTCAACAAAAGACTCAGGATCATTTCTTCCTGGGCATGGGGGTTTCCTTGACCGGTTTGATGGACTTTTGTTAGCTGCTCCCCTTGTATTTGTATATTTACATTTGATTACAATTATTTTTTGATCCTAGCTCTAAAATTGGAACTCTTTTTATTTAATCTCCAGTAGAATCTTAAAATTTATGGAGAAGAACTTTTACAATAGTCCAAATCCGGGCCCAGAGAACCAGCCCAAATCCGATCGCTCATTATTGTATATGGGTATCGTGCTTGGTCTTGTTATTTTGATCTTGGGCTATCTTACTTTTTTTGTTGATGATGCAGCAAGTGTTTTTTCTAGTAAAGAAGAAGCAAAGTTGGTTACTATAGAGAATAATTCAGATGTTCTGAATGAAAATTCTACGATGGATGATGAAGAAGTTAAAAAGTCATTGATCAAGTTTATAGAGGTTTTTTACACCGATCAGAAAAAAGGATATTTTGACCCCCCAAGTTATTTTCCATCCATTACCCGTACGTACTATAATTATCACAATCTAACTTATCAGAGAATTAAGGACATTCATTGGAAGCGAATGGCAGACAGGAAAAATTTTGATTTGAATTGGATTGTTTCTACTCTTGATTTTGATCGAAGTGGAAATGAGCTAATTGCTACCTATTGGACTACGGTTAGCTATTTTCAGCCTTCTCGCAATCAGGATGTGACAGCAGATATTCAATATGAAATTTACATTAATGAGGAGGGTAAAATCAGCTCTTTAAGAGAATTGGAAATAAAGAATCTGATAGAAAACCCCCATTCCTCTTCAGTTGATACTTCAAGGGGTGTAGAAACCGCACCTAGCCCAGATTTAAAATCATCTGAGAAGGAAATTCTGTCTACCCCATCTTCCGAGTCTGTAAATGAAGGCTCAAGATATGAGGGCAAGTTATATGATCTTGGAAATGTTGAGCTGGCTCCCGAATTTCAGGGCGGGCAAAAAGCACTGATTAAATTTATAGCCTCCAAACTTAGGTATCCCGTACGTGCAAAAGAAAACAAGGTTCAGGGGAAAGTTTACATTGCTTTTATTGTAGAAAAGAACGGCATCCTGAGCGATTTCAAAGTAGTCAGGGGAATTGGGGCTGGTTGTGATGAAGAAGCAATACGAGTCCTTAAATTAAGTCCAATCTGGAAACCGGGTTATGCCACTGGAAAGCCAGTAAGAACATCCTATACCCTGCCAATAATTTTTCAGTTAGGTATTTAAATACGATCAGGTACCAATGCTATTTCCTGAAGCATTTCAATTGCAGTATCTAGCGTTTGAACCTGTTCAATTGCTAATCGCAGCGTGTTTTTGACTTCTTTTAAATTACTGATTCTGGGATGAGCCTGCAAAAACGAAAGTACCTTGCCAAACTGTTCCGTTTCAAAATAAGCGGATTGCTTATTGGTTAGAAAATAACCCCTTAATACTCCCTTTTTGAATGATATCTTTTCAAACCCAATCATTTTACCAAGATTCTGCAGTCGCCAGGTATTGATCAGTTCAATTACCTGTTGCGGAACCGGTCCAAAGCGATCTGCTAATTTTTGTCTGAAAGCATCCAAATCTACCTCGTTTTCAATGTTTGAAAGCTCAGTATATAAATTGTACCGTTCGGCAATATTGGTTACATATTCATCAGGTATCATGACCTCCAAATCAGTATCAACATGGGTGAATGATATGAATGGCCTTGGTTTTTCATCACTAAATAAATTTTTGAACTCATCGTCTTTCAACTCCTGAATCGCTTCATCAAGAATTTTATGATACAGCTCAAAACCAATTTCGGCAATGAATCCGCTTTGTTCTGCTCCTAAAAGGTTTCCGCTTCCGCGAATATCTAAATCACGCATAGCCACATTGAATCCGCTGCCCAGATCCGAAAACTCCTCTATGGCGCTCAATCGTTTGCGGGCCTCATTGGTGAGTGTTGATAGCGGCGGGCTTAAAAGATAGCAGAATGCTTTTTTGTTTGAACGCCCAACACGTCCGCGCATTTGATGCAGATCACTTAGGCCAAACATGTGAGCATGATTGATCAGGATAGTATTTGCATTGGCGATGTCTAATCCCGCTTCAATAATTGTTGTCGCAACTAAAACATCATACTCACCCCCAACAAATTTTAACATCACATCTTCCAGAGCATCTCCCTCCAATTGGCCATGAGCTATTCCAATTCTAGCCTTTGGAACCAAAGTATTAATCAATCCACCAAGCTGCATTAGGTCTTGAACTCTGTTATGTATGAAAAAGATCTGCCCCCCGCGGTCAATTTCAAACTCTACAGCTTCTTTGATCAGCTTTTCATTGAAAACATGAAGCTCGGTAACAACAGGCTGCCGGTTTGGAGGAGGAGTACTAATGATACTCAAATCTCTTGCCCCCATCAATGAAAAATGCAGCGTGCGCGGAATGGGTGTAGCCGTTAAGGTTAGGGTATCGACATTGGCTCTAAACTGCTTTAGTTTTTCTTTAACTCCCACCCCAAATTTTTGTTCTTCATCAATGATCAGTAGCCCCAGATCTTTAAACTTTACATCTTTACTTACAATTCTGTGTGTACCTATGATGATATCTACCTTACCATTGGCAAGTTTTTCGAGGGTTTCTTTGATCTGCTTTGCTGATTTAAACCGGTTGATATAATCGATAGTGCAAGGAAAATCTTTTAGCCTCGAAGTAAAGGTTTTAAAATGTTGTAATGCCAGAATAGTAGTGGGAACTAGAATGGCTACTTGTTTGCTGTCGGTTACTGCTTTAAACGCTGCACGAATAGCGATCTCGGTTTTTCCAAAACCTACATCACCACATACTAGTCGGTCCATGGGGTGGGCTGATTCCATGTCTTTTTTGACATCGGCGGTCGCTTTTACCTGATCGGGGGTATCCTCATAAATAAACGATGCTTCTAGTTCGGTTTGCAGGTAAGTATCTGGAAGGAATGCAGTGCCAGTCTGTGATTTTCTGATTGCATAAAGTTTGATCAGATCGCGGGCAATGTCTTTTACTTTTTTTTTCGTGGTTTTTTTCAGCTTCTCCCAGGTATCTGTTCCAAGCTTGTTCATTTTTGGTACAGTTCCTTCTTTTCCCGAATACTTAGAGATACGGTTTAGAGAATTGATATTTACATAAAGAAGATCATTGTCAGCATAAACTAGGCGTATCATTTCTTGCGATCTGCCATTCACCTCAACCTTCTCAAGTCCTGCATATTTACCAATTCCATGGTCTATATGCGTAATAAAATCTCCGGGCTTTAAATCACGAAGCTCTTTCAGGGTAATTGCCTGACTACGGATATAACCCTTCTTTAATTTGTATTTGTAGTATCTATCGAAAATCTGATGGTCAGTATAGCAGGCTAATTTTTGGCCATGATCAATAAACCCTTCTCTTAGCGAGTGGTGAATAGGTTTGAATTGAACCCCAGCTTTTAAGTCCTCAAAAATGCTGTATAAACGTTCTATCTGTTTTGTTGAATCGGTGAAGATCAGATTTTCGACATGCGCTTTTTCATTTTCCTTGAAGTTGTGAATGAGGAGATTAAAATCTTTGTTGAATGAGGGCTGGGGTTTTGTATCAAAGTGAATGGTTTCATCTGCTTCGTAAAAAAACTGTTTGCCAAATTCAATCAGATCAAAATCTTTGAGCTGGTCTGCCAGCATCTTTGCATCGGTAAAGTTAAATTTTGGATCAATCCATTGGGGGTTCTGCTTCTTATCTTCAGCTGTCAAGGCCTTCCAGAATTCTACCGCTTTTTTATAGCCTGTTTTCACAATGTCAAGTGTGAATTCTACATCTTTGAACCAAATGATGCTATCCTGATCAATGTATTCAAGAAGGGATATGTTATGGTCTGTTAAAAATTTTGACTGAACATTGGGCACAACGGTGATGCTTTTTACCTGTTCAACCGAAAGCTGGTCTTCAATTTCAAAAGTTCGTATACTTTCTATATAATCAGCAAAGAACTCGATTCGGTAAGGAAGGTCATGCGAAAAAGAAAAGATATCTACGATACCCCCCCGAACTGAAAATTGTCCAGGTTCATAAACAAAATCAACACGATCAAATTCATATTCGATCAGAAATTCATTGATGAATTCAATACTTAGTTTGTTCCCAACAGATATTTCGAGCGTGTTTTTTTCTAGTGCCTGCCGATCGATTACTTTTTCTGCTAAGGCCTCCGGATAGGTAACTATTATTTTCCCGAACTCACTGGTATGATTCAGTTCGTTTAAAACCTCAGCACGCTGCAAAACATGACCACTGTCTACCTGAGTAAATTCAAACGATTTTCTGAATGATGAGGGAAAAAACAAAACTTCTTTTTGAAGAAGGCTTTCAAGGTCGCTTAAAAAATACGCCGCTTCTTCACGTTCTGGTAGCACAAAAATCATGTGCCTATGAAGTAAAAAATACGCAGCTATCGCAATGACCGAATCACTTGACCCGATAAGACCTTTTAAATGAACCCGAGTTTTTCTACCTTTATTAAGGCTTTCTGCCAGGATGGCTATGCGGGGGTCCGATTTATACTGAATTAAAATATCCCGAATATTCACGCCCTAATTTTCGACTCAAATATACTATTTAGGGGCCAAATATTTGTCGTGGAGGTTTAATGTGAGGCAATTCTGCTTATTTAATTCATACTAAATCGTTTTTTGTTTAAAGAGCAAAATTAGAGTAACATATTTCGAATTTGTAACTCTTATATTTCATAAGAATCACATGCTAAAAAAAATACCTATAGAATTAATGGTTTGGCTAGGAGCTTTATTGTTTCTTGCATTTACCAAGACCTCTGGTAATTCACATTTTTCTTTATGTCCCCTTGATATTTTGGGTTTGGATTGGTGTCCTGGATGCGGATTGGGCCGGTCAATAAGATACATGCTTCAAGGAGATCCCACACGTTCATTCGTTCAGCATTGGTTTGGAATTCCTGCATTAATTATTCTGATTTATAG
>CAIJME010000165.1 GCA_903821625.1 uncultured Sphingobacteriales bacterium
AATTAAAAATATTGATCAAAATTGTCTCCTAATGTTATTCTCTGATTACAAATGAACTAAAGTTTATTATCCAAATCCGAATTATGAAAAAACCATTTAAATTACTACCAATTGGATTAATTGTATCAATTATATTTTTTGTTCAATGTTCAAAGAATGATGAAGTTCCAAAAATTATAAATGAAGATAAAATATCTCAGAATTTAAAACAGTACGCTGAAGATTTTTTTAAGGCATCTCTTAATATTGATGAAGAATTTGCGAAAAATGTTCAAATAAAGAGAGACCCCAGTTTTAAAAAAGCCGTGCTGCTTGCAAAAACAGAGCGAGATTTAGGTATTATTATGAAAAATGCCGGTTTCATTAACAGTGAAACAATTTTAACTTTAATAAAAAAAAGATTAGAAATTCAAAATAATTTTAGAGCCTCAAATCAAGATTTTTATCATTTAGAAGCCGATAAAAAAAAATGAATTGTTAAACAAACAATATGATTTAGTGCTTGAAAAGTACATTGACCAACAAAATAGTTTTCCAAAAATTTCATCTTGTGCAAATTCATTCAATACTGATATTTCAAGATGTAATCGTACCTATGGTAAATGTGCTGTTATTGCTATTGTGGCTGCTGCAGAGGGCTTAGTTCCTGGGTTAATCGTCGGTGTGTTTTGTGCATGGGATTTAGTTGATTGTAAAGCCGATGCTAAAGAAGATTATAGCGAATGTGTTAATTAATAATTCTGAATATATGAAAAATGAAATATCCCAAAAAGCACTTTTAGGAAAGCTTATTTACCTAAATTATTTTTTAGTTCTTGCTTTCCTAATTATAAACCTAACAAGTGCTAGACAGTACAGAGATATAACTTCCATGATTTTTATTGGAATCATGCTACCTATTACGCTATTTAAAATTAGGATTGAATTGAAACTTGATAAGCAGAATGGCACAAAACTAGCATCTGACACATTTTTAAGAATGGCACTGCTCTTTGCAATACTCTTTGCAGTTTATTTTGCATTATAATTTTATAGAATTGAATGAGATTAATTTCTAGCCTGCGTCATTATAGATGAAACCTGCAATTAACTCTTTTTCAAATCATTATTTTGCGAAATCGCAGGTTTTCTCCTTGGTTTAAAGTTTTTTATTATATTTGAAACATAATATTAAACAGAAGGTATAATTTATCAAGTTTAAATACCTTCAAATTTTTAAAAAGAAATGATAACTACTTTTTACACCACAACAAACACAACCACTACCACCACGCTATTGCATGGGGAAGGTGAATGTATGGTGTAAATTAAATATAAAACATCAAAAACGCCTTCCTCAGATAACGGGGAAGGCGTTTTTTTTTACCAGAAATTGAAGAAATACAATTAATAATGAAAGTTTTAAAGTTTGGGGGTACCTCAGTTGGATCGGTTGAATCGATCAGTAAATTAGTGCAGATCATTGAAAAGGAGCAGGCAAATTCAGGGAATCCGATTGTAGTGCTTTCAGCGATGAGCGGTGTGACCAATCTCTTATCTGCCATAGCAGATAAAGCAGAGCAAGGAGGCACCTTTAGTAATGAATTAAAGGAACTTGAAGAGCGGCATTTCCATGTGATTAAGGAGTTGCTGGCCGTATCTAAGCAGAATCCTGTATTTACTAAGCTTCGCATCCTGTTCAATGAGCTTGAAGATTTGCTTCAGGGTGTATTGATCTTGAGAGAATTAACTCCAAGAACCCGCGACCTAATACTCAGTTATGGGGAGCGTTGTTCAACATTAATGATTAGTAAAATTTTTGGACAAAAATTGGATGATGATCTGTTTGTAAATGCGGCAGAACTAATAAAAACAGACAGCACTTATGGTCAAGCGCGCGTGAATATGGCGCTTTCTGAAATGCTCATTCGTGATTATTATTCCAAGAATAGCGATAAAATTATTTTTGTAACCGGGTTTATTGCCAGCAATGAGGAAGGCAGGATTACTACTTTAGGAAGGGGTGGAAGCGATTATACTGCAGCTATTGTTGGTTCGGCTTTAAATGCGGAGGAAATTGAGATCTGGACTGATGTCAATGGAATGATGACAGCCGATCCGAGGATGGTAAAAAAGGCATTTTCATTGCCTGAACTTTCGTATACAGAGGCCATGGA
>CAIJME010000166.1 GCA_903821625.1 uncultured Sphingobacteriales bacterium
AAAAAATAAAAAAATATTTTCCCTATCATTGGGTTACAATTCCGAATAAAAAGTATTAACAGTGAAAAAAGAGATAAAAAGTTCAGGTCCAGCAGATAGCGAAATTATTTTAGGGATACTGAATGACTCCAAAGAAATACTCAATAGATTGTATTTAACGTATTTCCCGATGGTTCTGCAATTAGTGTTGAATAATAACGGGAATGAAGATGATGCAAAAGATGTATTTCAAGAGGCAGTTATAGTTCTTTACAATAAAGTCAAAAGTGGAAATTTTGAGCTTAATAGTAAGCTTAAAACGTTTATTTACTCAGTTTGTAGGAGGTTATGGTTAAAGCGATTAAATGCTCAAAGCCGCACTATAAGAAATATTGAAGATTATTCTGAGTTTATTCCTGTAGAAGACGACCTGGAAAGACATGAAGAAAAGGATAGACTATTTGCTGTGATGGAATTGGCTCTTAATCAATTAGGAGAGCCTTGTAAAACCATTATTGAGGATTATTATATGCAAAACAAATCTATGCAGGATATCTGTGAGAAATTTGGGTATACTAATTCTGATAATGCCAAAACTCAAAAATATAAATGCCTGCAGCGCCTGAAAAAACTTTTTTTTCAAGCCTAAATAAAAAAATGATGAAGAGCGATATAGAATTGACAAATCAAATTGATGCCTACCTGAGAGGGGAGTTGACGGAATCTGAGCTAATTGATTTTGAAAATAAAAGGATAAAAGATCCTGCATTTGATATTAAGGTTGTTGAGCATCATAATTTGCTTAACCATTTATCTGATTATGCTAATCGATTGAAGTTAACTTCTGAAATGAATGTTATACATGAATCGCTTGATATTTTTACCCTGAAGAATGAAGTAGCTCCAGATGCACATATCATCAAGATATTGTGGAAAAAATATAGAGTTAATACAGCGATTGCTGCCTCAGTTGCACTTATTGCTGTTTGTGGAACACTTCTTTCTACTGGTTATTTTTCTAAATCAATTTCAACAAATGTTAGCCTTTTACGTAGAGAAATTAATAGTATTAAAAAATCTCAAAATGCGCTAATTAAAGATATTAACGATAAACCATCAAAAGGTCCTGTTAATCCTGGACAGTTTGGAGGTACGGGCTTTGCACTTTCTTCCAATGGATATGTGGTAACTAATTACCATGTTGTTCAAGGTGCGGATTCTGTTTATGTTCAAAATTCAGATGGAGAAGCTTTCAAAGCTAAAATGATCTACATAGACCCTGCCTATGATTTAGCTGTTTTACAGATCATCGACCCTGCCTTTAAAGATCTTGATGTTTTACCTTATTCATTTAAAAAATCAGCATCTGATGTTGGTGAAGATGTTTTTACCATAGGTTTTCCAAGAGATGATCAGGTTTATGGAAAAGGATATGTGAGTTCAAAAAATGGCTATGCTGGAGATACTGTGGCCTATCAGGTTTCAATTCCAGTAAACCCTGGAAATAGCGGTGGTCCATTGCTTGATAACCGAGGTAACGTTATTGGTATTATTAACGGAAAGCAAACTATGGTTGATGGAGCTGCATTTGCCATTAAATCTACTTATATTTTAAAGTCAATTGATGCCATCCCTCAAGATTCACTCGATGAAAAGTTGACTTTAAGTAAGCGTAATAATTTATCTGGATTGAGCAGGAAAGAGCAGTTTAAGAAACTTGAGCCCTTTATCTACATGGTTAAAGTATATTAGTTGAAGGTTGAATTCTGATTTTTTAGAATTCTCTAGCTAGTGATTCCAGATAATGTTTATTATTAAAATTACATTATCTGTCAACCTCCCCAAGTACAATATCTACAGATCCAAGTATAGCTACCACATCTGCAATTAATACTCCACGAGTAATTTCAGGTAAAACAGACAGATTATTAAAGCTTGGTGCCCTAGCTTTTACCCGTTTTGGTATTTCGGTTTTTCCATCACTAATAAAATAATAACCAAGCTCCCCACGCGGATTTTCTGCCCGAATATAGAAGTCTTGCTCTTTGGGTATGATTTTTTTAGGGAGTTTTGCTCTTGGGTCAAATTCAGGGCCGCGTTTAAGCTCTTTTTGTAGTCTTTCAAGGCATTGCTCAATAATTCGTATAGATTCTGCAACTTCACCTGCTCTAACCTTGAAGCGGTCCCAGCAATCACCGCTCTTACCCATCTCGCCTTTACCCACCGGAATATCAAATTCCAATTCTGGATATGCAGAATACTCGTCTGTTCGCCGTAAATCCCATTTTAATCCAGAGCCCCTAAGCATTGGTCCGGAACAACCATAATTAATGGCAACATCAAGAGGAAGTATCCCAACCCCAGCAGTTCTGGCAATAAATATCTGATTATCTGTAAGTAACTGATTTAGCTCTGTTAACTTAGGCTTGAAATAGCTTACAAATTCACTGCAGCGCTCTTCAAAACCCACCGGAAGATCATAGAATAAGCCACCCACCCAAATATAATTATAGAGCATTCTAGAACCAGAAGCCCATTCTAGCATGTTCAGTATATGCTCACGATCTCTAAAGCACCACAAAAAAGGTGTAAATGCACCTATATCAATTCCATAGGTTCCTATTGCGATTAAATGTGAAGCGATCCGGTTAAGCTCGCAAACTAAAACACGAATATATTCTACTCTTTTTGGGATATTTTTGTCTATCCCCA
>CAIJME010000167.1 GCA_903821625.1 uncultured Sphingobacteriales bacterium
AATCCAAAGGATACAATACCAGAGCTTTGAACCAACTCTTATTGATAAAGATTGGCATTTAGATAATGATGCTGTGGCATTATTGTTAAGCCAAGCCGACCAAAAACTAGGAGAATTGAATGCTTTCAGTCAATTAATTCCAGATGTAGATTTTTTTATAAAAATGCATGTACTAAAAGAAGGTACCAAGAGTAGCCGAATTGAAGGTACACAAACCAATATAGACGAAGCTGTACAAAAAGAAGAATATATAAACCCCGAAAAAAGAGACGATTGGCAAGAAGTACAAAATTATGTGCAAGCCATGAACGCAGCTATTAACGAACTAAAAAAACTACCGCTTAGCAACAGATTACTAAAAAATACACATAAAATAATCCTACAAGGTGTAAGGGGCAAGCACAAGCAACCTGGAAAATTTCGTGTTAGTCAAAACTGGATTGGCGGCAGCAGTCTTGCCGATGCAAAATTTATTCCTCCCCACCAGGATGGTATAATAGAACTTATGTCAGATCTGGAGAAATTTATTCATAGCGAGCACAAAAACATTCCTCATTTAATTAAAATAGGAATTCTACATTATCAGTTCGAAACCATACACCCATTTTTGGATGGCAATGGTAGAATTGGCCGACTATTAATTACCCTATACTTGGTGGAAACCGGATTACTGGTAAAGCCTACTCTATACTTGTCTGATTTTTTTGAAAAAAATAAAGAACATTATTACGATAACCTAACAATAGTAAGATCCAAGAATGATTTGGTGCAATGGCTCAAATTCTTTTTAGAAGGAATACGAGTTACAGCCGAAAGTTCTATTCAAACATTCAAAGATATTATTGCATTGAGAGCTTCTCTTGAAACTAAAATTATAACCCTTGGCAAAAAGCAAATGCTAGCCAGAAACATGTTACAATATTTATATAGCCAACCCATTACCGATATGCAAAGTATAGCAAGTGCCTTGAATACAAGCATTCCTACTACTTCAAGAATATTGAATGATTTTGTCAGACTTGAAATATTAATTGAACTTACCGGGTTTAAACGAAATAGAGTATTTGCATTTGAGCGATATTTAAAACTATTCAGATAATGAACAAAGCAGGTCAAGTAGAACGTTTTATACAAAATCGAATATGAAATTGTTTATATCGAATGCCTCTACCTCGAGGTTCTAACGCACCCCAAACAATTTAAGTCAAATCCCATTCCTTCCGCTTTTCTACTGACAATAAGCTGTTTGCTTCGCGATCTCCTTTAAATTTCTCTCTATTCTCGCTCCATTCAAGCTTTCTGCCCACTTTATAGGAGATAAGTCCTAACTGCATTGGCAGTGTAAGTTTGCGAGCATATTCCAAATTAGATTCTGGTTGTGTACGTGATTTAACTGCATTCACAAAATTCTGCTGATGACCTGGCGAACGCTCAACGGTGATCGGAACTTTAGTTAAATCAAGCATAAGCTCTCCGCCTATTCTAACCTCATGCGTATTATAATCACAAATCAACGTTCCTTTTTCACCTTCAAAATAAGCACCGATATTACTACGGCTGGCCGCTCCAGGCACATTAGGTGCCTGACTAGTCCAGAATATATTTAAATCTTCGTATTCATAGTCCACATCAATCCAACGCTGAACATTAGAAATTCCTGTATTTTGTTCACCTCTGGCATTGATGCTTTTCAATCCTTGAGGTTGTAGAGCCCAAAAAGCTACGTCGGCAATATGTGACCAGAAATCGCCAAAAACGCCACCACCATAATCAGAGAAATAGCGCCAGTTAAAATGGCAACGTTGTGGATCATATTCCGATAATGGAGCTGGGCCAAGCCACATATCCCAATCCAAGTTCTTTGGAACCGGCTGATATGCTGCCGGACCAAAATCAGGAGGAAAACCAGATTTCCATAAGCGCACCGTATGAACTTTACCCAAGATACCCGAACGAACCAACTCCACAACGCGATGATAATTATCACCCGCATGAATCTGGGTACCCAATTGAAAAACCCTATCGTACCGATTTAGATTCTTAAGCATCTCCTGCCCCCCTCTAACATCATGAGATAAAGGCTTTTCACAATAAACATCTTTACCAGCCTTAAATGCAAGAGTAGCAACTTGACTATGCCAATGGTCTGGTGTAGCACAGCTTATCGCATCAATGTCCTTACGATCAAGTATATGCCTGAAATCTTTGTAAGCCTGTGCTTTATGCCCAGGACGAAGTGTGTCCAGAGTTTTCATCGTGGAATCTAGATGAAGCTGATCCACATCGCATAAAGCTACTATTTCAACTTCCGGAATTGCTGCAAACCATTTCATGTGTGCATTACCCATTCCACCTAGGCCAATATGGGCAACTCGTAAGCGATCACTCGCAGCTACCTTGCGCAGCATGCCAGGAAACATTAACATTCCCATGCCGGCAATGCTAGTTTTCTTGATAAATTCCCTCCGGTTTGAATTCAATTTCATGTAGATTTAGATGTGAGATTTAAGATATGAGATTTGAGAAAGGTGTTATTAGATCCAAAGCTTCTTGCTCATTCCAAATACCATATCAATTATTCATACTTATTTCGTGCTTAAATCCTTGATTCTGATGTTTCTAAAAAGCAATTCAGAACCATGCCCCAAAAATCCGATATGGCCGCTATCTCTTTGTAATCCCGGATGTTTCTGTCCGTCGGCAGCACCATTCTTTCTAGCATCTGTAATATCCCCATCAAGAATCACCGTACCATTTAAAATAACTTTGATCTTTGGTCCCTGTACGATCACTTCCTGATAATTCCATTCGCCAACAGGCTTCAGCGAGCCTCTTTTTGCAGGAATTGTACCGTAAACTGAACCATGATACTGATAAACTTTAAGATCCTTATAAACAGGTGCATCATTGTCCAGTATTTGTAATTCCATGCCTTGATAAGCAGCATCGCCGGTTATTGGTGACCTGATACCTAAACCATTATTAGCACCCGGAGTCAATTGAAACTCAAAACGGAAAACAAAGTCACTGAATTCTTCTTTAGAAAATAAATTGTTGCCAAGAGTACTTTTTCCAGGCTTAGGACGAACAGCCATATTACCATTTTCGGTGATGTAATCTCTGGTATTCCCCATCCAACTATGCATGTTGCTTCCATCAAAAAGAACCTTAAATCCTTCTTTCTTTTCCTTTTTGCTCAGCTCAAATGGTTTTGCACGAGGCAATTCCTTGATGTAAATATTACGATAAGAAACCGGTGAACCATGGGCCTGTAGCTCAATCTGTTCTTCTGCAAAAATTGGAATCTTTCTGTCCCAGTAATTTTCCAGAATCACATTATCAGTAACCAGCTCGCCATTCAAATAAACGGTCACGCGATCCGCTTTCATTATGATCCGGAAGGTATTCCACTCATCCAATTTTTTGTCTGCTACTTTTAACGGTTTGCTTTCATTGACCTGATTGTTGTATAATCCACCCGAACCTACCTGTGCTCCAGATTTTACACGGGCATTATCCCAAATCTGCACCTGTGGTGTTCCTCTTAGATAAATACCAGCATCCCCTTCTTGCTTGCCATCATCGATGATTTTCCAGTCAACCATCATTTCAAAATCACCATATTTCTTAACTGTAGTAATATTATTTCCATGCCCAGTAAATTGAAGCTCGCCATTGACCACTTTCCAGCTGTCACGCATTTCTGCGTCAGCTTTTACCTGTTCTGCTGCCAAAGTTTTGGCATCCATTTTTGACCTTTTGATTGGGTCTCCTACTAAGCCTTTCCAGCCGGTAAGATCTTTGCCATTGAACAAGGCAGTAAAGCCATCCATTTGCGGATTCTCAATGGTCTGTACATCAGCATTTACAGATTTAGGATTCTCTGCCAGTGCAAAAATTGCAGGAAGGACTAAGGCAGCAAGAAGAAAGGGACGAATTTTTTTTGGAGAAAACATATTTTCCTTTTTAAGATTAATTTATAGAATTGAATATAGCTTTTATATCGTAAAATAAGATCAGATTCGCTTGATTTATAAAATGTTAGTTTAATTAATTGGTTGGATCTCAACTTTCCGGACAAACATTTCTGCTCCTTCAGACTGAATCTGAATCTTTCCTTTGGTAGGGCTTACATGATAAGCATCATTCACCAAAACTCCATTTAAATAAGCAGAAACTTTATCGCCTATAACCACACACTCTACTTTATTCCATTGTCCGACTGGTTTTTCGACATCGTTCTTACCTCTGAATCCAAGAACATCCTTCCATTCAGGGTCTCTGGCAAACCAATCGATCCGCCCACCATTGATAGTTAAAGGCTGTCCACCTGCCAAATATACATTGCCTTTACCCTGCTGCTTCGGGGCCACATTACTGGTTAAGGAAAACTTTTTGCTGCCATCGCCCACAACAAGAAAGTCGCCTGTGCCGCCTTCAATAATCTGACATTCAATTGAATACATCCATGTTCCAGAATAACCGCCGTCTACACCAACTGAATGTAAAAGGATACCACCATCTCTTGCTCTATCCACCCGAGGTGCAAATGTTTTAGGCCCCCACTTAAATTCAACAGTTAGTTTATAATTGCTATACTCCTCATTTGAAGTGATACATCCATATTCCTCTCCGGAGATATGAATCAGTCCTTTTTCTACGCTGAATACATTCTTTGGATCA
>CAIJME010000168.1 GCA_903821625.1 uncultured Sphingobacteriales bacterium
CCAAAAACATGCTGTTTAAACGGAATTACAAAAACAGCTTTTTGAGTAGTTAAATCCTGATCAGAAAAATGTCGCTCGTATCCCACAGCAAATATTGGCCTCCGGATTTCAGCAATGCCAGCAGAATTATGCTGTAATGACCATACATCCTTTAAAGCCACTCCGGCCGAACCCATAGATAAAGACCTTGGCCCAGGACTTATTTGAGCAATTAATTCAGTTTGAAACAAAATAAAAAACAAGAAAATTAATTTCATATTAATGAAATTACTTTCTTTTAAAGAAATAATTGAATAAAATTATTAAACGGTCGTCAGTAACAATATCCGGAATAATCCGTCTATTTGTAAGATCAATTATATAAGATATGAAGAGAATCATTTTAAGTCTTGTACTGTTGTTTTTAGCAACAAGCATTTATGCCCAGTCAAGCAATTCTGCAAACACAGGTAAAATAACTGAGGGTACTATTATTTATACCGTTGAATGGAAATTACCTGAACAAATGCAGGCTATGGCCAGTAGTTTCCCAAAAGAGTTAACCGTTTATTTCAAAGGAGATTCTTCAAGTTTAAAAACTCAATCTGCAATGTACAGCAGTACAAACATTCTTAATGTAAGTAAGGAATATGAACGTCTTTTATTAGACATACCCATGATGGGTAAAAAGTTTTCTGTATTATTCAGTCCTGCTGACCAAGAAAAAATGCAAGCAAATTTACCGGAATTAACATTGAAAGCCAGCACAGAGACTAAAAGCATTGCCGGATTTAAGGTATTAAAGCATGAAGTTAACGAGAAAAAATCAAATCAGAATTTTGAAGCATGGTTTACCAAAGATGTGGAAGTAACGCCCAATGCATTAAGCCGCTTTTTCGACAAAAACTTTGGTTTTCCAGTCGAATTCGTTTCATTCATGAATGGTTTGAGTGTAAAAGCTATCGTAAAAGAAATCAAGGCCGGCCCTATACCTGCTGGTTCATTCTCTGCATCAAAAGATTTTGAAGAGATTAGCATGGATCAGCTAATGCAAATGCAAGGAGGCAGATAACACTAAATTAACATTTAGATTAAAGCTTTTTAACATTCAGTGTTTTTTATAACTTGCACTGATGTTAAAAAGCTTTCTTGTTTTTAGTCGATTTTTCCTATTCTGGATCATTTTTTTCTTTCTAGAAAGACTTATATTTCTAATTTATTTTTCAGAAAGAGTTTCATACCTAGAAACTACTGAAATAATCAGTACGTTTTGGCATGCATTGAGGCTTGATTTTTCAATGGCCGCCTATATTTCTGTAATACCTGCTATTTTTTATGTTATTTTTCTTTTTCTGCCTTCTGTCAAGCTCCCCAAAATAATAGCAAAATCCTATGTAATTTTCTTTGTTGTACTATTTTCAATTATTGCAATTAGTAATCTCAATCTCTACAGAGAATGGGGTTCGAAAATAAATTTCAGGGCAGTCGATATGGCAATTAATTCTCCACAAGAAGCAATTGCCTCTACTTCATCCTCTCCGTTAATCCTGATGCTCTGTATTTTATTTACTTACCTGATAGGTTCTGTTTATATCAGTTCAAAATTCATTCTATATAAAATTGCAGATCGTACAAAATCATTGGGCATTAAACTGTCCATCAGTTTTTTAGTTTTAAGTACCTTATTTATTGCAATAAGAGGGGGATGGCAGCTAACACCAATCAACCAAAGTATGGCCTATTTTTCAAATGAAATCGTATTAAACCATGCTTCAGTTAATACTGAATGGAACCTTATTCAGGATGCTATCAATAATAAATTTGACCATGAAAATCCATATAAATACTATGAGAAAGATGATGCAAAAAAAATGGTGTCCTCATTATTCAGAAAACCTTCTCAAGCAACCGTGCAGGTTTTAAAATCTGAGCGTCCAAATATTGTACTTATTATTCTTGAAAGTTTTACTGCCGAACTCGTAGGTAGTCTTGGAGGAGAACAAGGTGTAACTCCCAGCATAGATAATTTAGCAGCTGAAGGTATTCTTTTTGAACAGGTTTATGCTGCTGCAGGCCGCACCGATAAAGGAGTAATTGCAACAATCAGCGGATTTCCTTCGCAGGCTATCAGAAGTATTATTAATCAGAATGCCAAGCATGAAAAACTCCCTGGTATCGCTCAAGAACTGGCATTGAACTCTTATTCAACCTCTTTTTACTATGGTGGTGAAAGTGAGTTCTTTAATATTAAATCCTATATTTTAAGTCATGGATATAAAACCCTAGTCGACAAACATTCATTTAAAGCAAAAGACATGAATTCAAAATGGGGCACCTATGATGAGAAAGTATTTAGCAAACAAATGAAAGACATGGATACTGTCAAACAACCATTCTTTTCCACTATTCTAACCTTAACAAATCATGAGCCTTTTGAACTTCCTGTTAAAAGCCATTTTCCGGGCGATGACGTGGAAAATAAGTTCAGAAGCACAACTTTTTATACAGATTCTTGTTTGGGTGCCTACTTGAAAGAAGCCAAGAAAAAACCTTGGTATAAGAATACATTATTTGTAATTCTTGCAGATCATAGCCACCGTTTACCAGCAAATTTGGCAGAGCATGATCCAAGAAGGTATCGAATTCCTCTATTATTTTTTGGCAATATGATCAAGCCAGAATTTAGAGGAACAAGAATTAGTAAAACAGGAAATCAAACAGACCTAGCCGCCACAGTATTAAACCAGCTAAAAATCGATCCTATTCGATATCAGTGGAGTAAAGATCTACTGAATCCGGGCACTCAGAGTTTCAGTTTTTTTAATTGGGATAATGGATTTGGTTTTGCAACTGAAAATCAGATCATCTCTTTTGACAATGTCGGTAAAACCGTTATGCTCAGAAAGAACCCTCCTAATACTAAAATTGACAACGAATTGCTTAAAAACGGTAAGGCGTATATGCAGGAAGTATTTCAGCAATATTTAGATTATTGATCTCAAATCTCGTTTTCTAACGATTTTACCCAATCATTAAATAATTTGGTCTCAAATTCAACTGCTTTGTCTGCATGCTTCTGCCAGTCGGGAGAGAAATTCTTGAGTTGCGTAAGCATTTCCTCAAGATGCCCCTCCTCTTCAAGAATGATAGATTTGACATTTACTTTACTACCCACCTTATCCAAAACCTCCTGATATATCGGATATAGCTCATCGGCACGTACTTCAATTGCATAGGTTACTAATAGATATGCAGCAAATTTCAGTTCATTGCCACTTAAATGAAGTATGGATTTCAAATATTTACAAACAAAAACATCCAAAATATTTAGATAATATCGGCTGCTTGAACTGGCAAGAAGATACTGATCTGCATACGTAGGACAAGCATCCACACTCAATTTAGAGATCTGCTTTTTAAGGTAAAAAGCATGCCTGTGCTCTTCAGCAGCATGTTTTAAAATGATAAGGGTAACCTCTTTTTTGTGTTCGCTGGCAGAGATCTTTCGAGCTCCAGAGTTTTCCATTAAAGAAAGAGTATTTAACCAGCGTGCATGTTTATCATGATCAGAAACTATCTCTGAAAGTAATTGACTAAAATTCATTTTTAAAATCGCTCAAGCGCCTCTTCAATTTTTTCGTAAATATAATCGAGTTGTTCATCTGTAATACAATATGGAGTCATGATGTAAATAATATTTCCAAGAGGACGTAGAATAATACCATGTTCCAGGAAGAAATTATATAAATTATCTCTTAAATTGTTAAAATAGGATGTTTCACCCCTTGTTGCCCATTCCAAAGCCAGAATAGTACCGGTTTGCCGGATGCATTTTACTTTAGGATGCATACTAATTCGTTTATTGAAAAGCTGGTGACTTGCTGTAATCCGTTCAATATTTACTAGAGTTTCACTCTCAAGCAGGATATCCATACTAGCCAGTGCAGCAGCACATGCAATTGGATTTGCAGTGAATGAATGACCATGAAATAAGGTCTTTAATTTATTGTCAGACAGAAAGGCTTCATAAATAATTGACGTGCAGGTTGTAACTCCTAAAGCCATTGTGCCACCGGTAAGTCCTTTAGAAAAACACATCAGATCTGCCTTTTCAGATAAGTGATCAGAAGCAAACAATTTACCAGTACGACCAAATCCGGTCATTACTTCGTCTGCAATAGTAAGGATTCCGTTATTTTTGCAATGTTTTATTAATTCATCAAGGTATTCAGCTTCATACATCTGCATCCCACCTGCACCCTGAACCAGCGGTTCGAAAATAAAGGCAGACACTTCAGAAGCAGATGCTGAAATTTGTGATTTAAGCTGATTCAAATTATTCAGATTCGGAAGGTCTAAAAATTCGACCTCAAATAGTAATTTTTCAAAAGGTTTTGTAAAAGCACTTCTAGCGCTAACAGCCATTGCACCGAAAGTATCCCCATGATACGAATTGTTAAATGCAAGAACTTTGGTCTTTTCTTTACCTTGGTTGCTCCAGTACTGGAAGCACATTTTTAGCGCAACCTCAACTGCAGTTGATCCATTATCAGAATAGAACACCTTACGTTGACTTTCAGGCAAAATACTAATCAATCGTTCAGCCAGTTCAATTGCCCCCGGATGTGTGAAACCAGCAAATATTACATGCTCAAGAGTACTAAGTTGTTCAGAAACTTTCTTCGCAATGTAAGGATGAGCATGACCATGAATGTTTACCCACCAAGAAGATATCGCGTCAATATACTTTTTACCATCTTCTGCAATCAGAAAAATACCTTCACCCCTAACGATAGGAATTGGTGTAGGTGCATTTTGCATTTGTGTATAGGGATGCCAGATCAGATCCTGATCACGTTCCGCTAAAGATTTATTGGCCATTTTTCTTTTAATAATTTTAGAACCTGTTGATCTGTTGGGAACGTGAGATCTTCATCAGATAAGTCATGAATTCCTTTCCAACGAAAGGCCTGTAGGATATCACCCTCAGTTTGAAAATCAAAAGGAAGTTCTTTGAAATCTAAATTTAAACCTGAAACAGGCTTAACCAGATAATAGACACTAATCACCTGACTATCATTGAATACAGACTGAATAAAAAAATCTGTGGTGTAAAAGTGTTCCAGCACCTCAATTTCGGCATTGCACTCCTCCATAAACTCCCTTATTAAACCATCGATAAGACCTTCTCCATATTCAAGTCCACCACCCGGAAATTTACTGAACTGAAATCCGTATTCCTCTTCATCACTAATTAATATCTGGTTCTGTTCATTAAAAAGAAGGCCATAAACACGTACATTAAATTTATACATCCCGCGTAAAATGTTTTTGATTTTTGGTTACATTTTCTATAGTCCAGGCAATATCCATATTTTTAGGCTCCGACCTAACAGTGCATCCAAGCATTCTACAATAGTGGCAGCATTCCGGCATACATGGATCTGCATGAATAAAAAATTCTGTTCTTGAATTTGCCTTGAAATTAACCAGCTTGTCTACTTCCGAGACCTCCTCATGTACTTTATTCAGATCAAAATAATAAGGCAAAGTGAGATGACAATCAATATGAATATCAGGTCCATAGCGTTGAGTACGTAGATTATGCATATCAATCCAAGAATCTTTTCGATGTGTATTTAATATTGCAATAATTTCATCACTTGTGTCAAAATCAGATTCATCCATTAAGCCTGAAACCGATTTCCGAACCAGTTTATAACCACTGTATATAATGAAACCGCCAATGGATATCGATAAAATACTATCGAGGTAATTTAAACCGGTAAAATGTATAAGCATTAGTCCAATAACCAAACCTGCACTGGTATAGGCATCTGTTTGAAGATGCTTGCCATCCGCATTTAAGGTTAGCGAGTTATGCTTTTTGCTTTGATCAATCAAATAATAGCCTAGAGCATAATTTATTAAACCTGAAATACCTATAATTAGTGTTCCAATAATCAGTTCGCTGATCTCATGAGGATAAAATAAATTATAAACTGATTTAAAACTGATTAAAATTCCTGCAATAATGATAAGGGTGCCTTCGATAAAAACGGAAAAGAATTCCACTTTACCATGACCATACGGATGATTTAGATCTTTTGGCTGAGCAGCAATATAAATACTATAAAAAGCAAAAAGACTTGCCAGAATATTGACAATACTTTCAGCTGCATCTGTTAAAATGGAATTGGAAGAAGTAATCAAATAGGCTGTAAACTTAGCAAGCATCAGCAATATGCCAACGACAAGGGAAAGTAAAATAATCTTTTTTTGAGTTTGCAAATCAGATCCGTATTTGGTTCAAATTTAGACATTACAAAATAGCATTTATCAAAAAATCATAAAATTTAGATTGAATTCTCTTTAATTTTTGCTTTGGCAGGTCATGTTTCTATATTTGCGTTAATTATGAGCACATTATCAAACCGTATTGAAAACCTATCCGAGTCAGCCACCATTAAAATGGCAAAAATGGGCCGGGAATTAGCAGCAAAAGGAGTAGATGTTATCAGCTTAAGTTTAGGCGAAACTGATTTTTTTACACCTGATTTTGTTAAAGAAGCAGCCAAACAGGCTATAGACAAGAATTATTCTTATTACACACCAGTTCCGGGATATCCAGAACTGCGTAAAGCAATTGCTGCAAAGCTTAAACGGGAAAATAACCTCGATTATGATTTCGATCAAATTGTTGTTTCTACTGGTGCAAAACAATCGCTGGCTAATGCCATACTTTGTCTTGTGAATCCGGGCGAAGAAGTGATTATACCCACTCCATACTGGGTTTCTTATTCAGAACTTGTCAAGCTTGCTGAAGGAGAATCTGTATTTATCCATGCTACCTTAGAAAGCGATTTTAAAATTACGGCAGAAGAGCTTGAAGCAGCAATTACACCGAAAACTAAGTTATTCATGTTTTCATCTCCTAATAACCCTACAGGAAGTGTTTATACGCGTGAAGAACTCGAATCACTTGTAAAAGTATTTGAAAAGTATCCGAATATCTTTATTATTTCTGATGAGATATACGAGCATATTAATTTCCTCAACGATCATGAATCTATTGCACAATTTTCTTCAATAAAAGACCGTGTGATTATCATCAACGGACTATCAAAGGCTTATGCGATGACTGGATGGCGTATCGGTTATTCTGCTAGCAATAAAGCAATTGCTTCGGCCTGTGATAAACTTCAAAGCCAGATCACCTCAGGAACCTGCTCCATTACGCAAATGGCAGGGATAGCAGCATACGAAGGTGGATTAGCAACGATACTTGAGATGAAAAAGGTATTCAAAGAACGTCGTGATCTTGTTTATGGTTTACTGAAAGAAATCCCGGGTTTAAAAGTTAATTTACCTGGTGGTGCCTTTTACTTCTTTCCTGAAGTGAGCTCATTTTTTGGCAAAACTACTCCAGCAGGTGAGCTAATTAAAAATGCTGAAGACCTTTCACTGTACTTGTTAAACACCGGTCATGTTGCAACTGTTAGTGGTGATTCATTTGGCGATTCAAATTCGATCCGAATTTCTTATGCAGCTGCTAATGTGAAATTGATCGAAGCTATGAAGCGTATAAAAGAGGCTTTAGGAGCTTTAAAATAGATAATTTTCTTAAATACCGGGCTAGACACCCGGTTATTAAACCGATCCAAGCTAAATGACTAACATCTTCGAAAAGTTCAATTCATTGAATGTTCTTATCATCGGGGATGTAATGATTGACAGCTATATTTGGGGTAAAGTAGAACGTATATCTCCCGAAGCTCCCGTTCCGGTAGTGAGAGTAACAAAAAAGGAAAACCGCTTAGGAGGAGCCGCAAACGTGGCTTTAAACATTCAAGCTCTTGGAGCATGTCCCTACATTTGCGCGGTAATAGGCGATGATTCAGATGGCGAAAATTTTCTTTCCTTATTAAAGGCACAGGGGCTATCCGAAGAGGGGCTTATTAAAATAAAAACAAGGCCAACAACTGTCAAGACCAGAATAATTGCTCATAACAAGCAAATAGCAAGGGTTGATGCCGAAACTGAACGGAATCTATCCAGTTCTAACACCCTACTCGTTCTCAATAAGATTAAACAAATCATTGCTGATCACAGAATTGATGCAATTATCTTTGAAGATTATGACAAGGGGCTAATTACAGAAGAACTCATCGATAAAACTGTAAAACTGTCCAAAGAAATGGGGATTATCACGGTAGTTGACCCTAAAAAAAGAAATTTCCATGCCTACAAGGGTGTTCAGCTTTTCAAACCAAACCTCAAAGAATTAAAAGAAGGTCTTAAAATTGAAGTTGATCCATTAAATATAGAGCAAGTTGAGCAAGCAGTAAACCGATTAAAGAAACAACTCGGTGCAAAAACTGTTATGCTAACCCTTTCTGAACATGGAGTTTATGTTAGTTCAGAAAATGGAAATAAGCATATACTTGCACATAAACGCACTATTGCCGATGTTTCTGGAGCTGGAGACACCGTAATAGCTACCGCAGCACTATGTTTGGCAGCAGGTTTAAATGAATTTAAAACTGCCGAAATTGCAAATTTAGCCGGCGGATTAGTCTGTGAACATGTTGGGGTGGTACCCATTGATAAGGCTAGATTGCTGAGAGAGGTTAAGGATTTGTAATTGGTTGATTAGTACATTAAAATGGAGCAAAGAACCAAGAGCCAAGAGCCAAGACTGTGTGGTGCTAATTGAAATTTTCCGCTTTTTTAATACTTCAGACTTCTGACCTCATACCTCAGACAACTGATAACTGATAAAGACAACTGAACCAAGAACAAAGAG
>CAIJME010000169.1 GCA_903821625.1 uncultured Sphingobacteriales bacterium
ATTCATGAATGAATATAATTGGAGTATCAAGCGTTTATTAAGAGATATCGTTTCATCAGCAACCTACAGGCAAGATTCTAAAGTGAATGAGGAGCTGATAAAAAAAGATCCGAACAATAAATTTTATGCAAGAGGGTCGAGGATAAGATTATCAGCTGAGCAGTTGAGAGATCAGGGGCTAGAGGTCAGTAACCTGCTGAGTGAAAAAATGTATGGTAAAAGTGTGATGCCCTTTCAACCGACAGGAATTTGGCGTTCTCCTTACAATGGCGATGTTTGGAAGATGAGTGAGAATGAAGATCAATTTAGAAGAGCACTTTATACTTATTTAAAAAGAACAGCACCTTATCCATCCATGATGACATTTGACGGAGGTGCCAGAGAAGTCTGTATCCCACGTAGAATAAGAACCAATACTCCTTTACAGGCATTAACCTCATTAAATGATTCTACTTCTCATGTTATTGCAAGAAACCTGGCTTTCCGGATGCAAAAAATAGGAGGTAAGGAAGCGGGTAAGCAGATTCAAAAAGGTTATGAAATGATGATGTATAAACCTATTTCACCAATCAGGCAAAAAGCACTTGTTGATTTGTATGCTACAGCACTGAATAAATTTAAAAAGGATAAAAAGGCTATGCACGCAATTGTTGGTTTGAAAGAACTGGAAAAAGGTAGCAATGCCGAAACAGCAGCAATGGTAATCGTTGCAGGAGCCATGTTGAACATGGACGAGTGGCTAAATAAAAATTAGATCTAAACGTTCTCTTTAATTCAGTGTAAAAAAGCGCAATTAGAGAATGATGTAGATATTAACATAATGTTATTTTTTGGATGACGCGAAAATATTTTGATAATGAAGAATGAAATACTGATTCAACGATTGTTAAAGGAAGCAGAGCATACTGCACTGCAACAGCATACAAGGCGACATTTCTTAAAGGAAAGCGCCATGGGATTTGGAGCTTTGGCATTAGGTTCGTTGTTGGGTAGCTGTGGAACCAACTCGTCTGATGCTTCTGGCAGTTTGTTTGATGCGTCTAACCCCTTGGCACCGCGCTCGCCGATGTTCCCTGGTAAAGCAAAATCTGTCATTTATTTACACATGGCAGGCGCACCTTCCCAGTTGGAGTTATTCAGTTATAAGCCTGAATTAGCCAAGTTAGATGGTCAGGATTGTCCGCAATCATTACTGGAAGGTAAAAAATTTGCATTCATTCGCGGTGTTCCTAAAATGCTAGGGCCACAAGCAAAATTTAAACAATATGGCCAGAGCGGCCTATGGTTATCTGATAACTTACCTCATCTCTCTACTATAGCAGATGATATAGCGATGCTCAATGCAGTTACAACTGATCAGTTTAATCATGCACCAGCTCAGTTATTAATGCAAACTGGTTCAGCTAGATTAGGCAGACCCAGCATCGGATCATGGGTTACTTATGGTATGGGATCTGAAAATAAAAATTTACCGGGCTTTGTTGTTTTAACTTCCGGTGGTAATAATCCGGATGCTGGCAAAAGCGTTTGGGGCAGTGGATTTTTACCCAGTGTGTATCAGGGAGTGCAGTGCAGGGGAGAGGGCGATCCGGTATTATTCATTAAAGATCCTGATGGGATGGATAGAGACTTGCGTAAAGCTTCAATAGATGCCATCAATAAAATAAATCATGACCAGTACGAAGAATATCAGGATCCTGAAATACTTTCTCGTATTGCGCAATATGAGATGGCCTATAAGATGCAAATATCAGTACCTGAGGTTATGAATATCAATGATGAGCCAGCCTATATTCATGAGATGTACGGAACAGAGCCAGGTAAAACCAGTTTCGCAAACAATATATTGCTAGCAAGAAAACTCGTTGAAAAGGGTGTACGCTATATTCAGCTTTTTGATTGGGGCTGGGATACTCATGGAAATTCTGCTAGTGGCTCAGTAGATATTGGTTTAGTTAATAAATGTCGGGGTGTAGATAAGGCGATAACGGCATTAATTCTGGATCTGAAGCAAAGAGGATTATTGGATGAAACGCTGATTGTTTGGGG
>CAIJME010000170.1 GCA_903821625.1 uncultured Sphingobacteriales bacterium
CACTGAACTTCCCGGAAGTTGTTCAATATTCGGTTGATGAAGTAAGCGAAGACGAATGGAAAACAGTTTATAAAACATTTGAACAGGCACTGGCAAATTTCCAAAATTTTCGACAGGATGAAGGCGAAGTTTTAAAGCTAGACCTGATACTGCGAATAACAAACATAATGGAAGGGATGAGGCTAGTTTCAGAACAGGAGCCGCTACGTATTCCATCCATAAAAAATCGGTTGAACCAGTTTTTAGAAGAGGCTGTTGGAAAAGAGAACATTGATCATAACCGCTTTGAACAGGAGTTGATCTATTTTATCGACAAGTTGGATATCACTGAAGAAAAAACCCGTTTAAAAAGTCATTGCGATTACTTTATTGCTGCACTTCAGGATAAAGATGCAAACGGAAAAAAACTAGGATTTATTTCACAGGAAATAGGACGCGAGATTAATACAATGGGCTCCAAGGCCAATGATGCCAAAATGCAGCAGATTGTTGTGGGAATGAAAGAAGAACTGGAAAAAATCAAGGAGCAATTATTAAACGTATTGTAAGGTTGTAGGTTGTAGGTTATAAGTTGTAGGTTATAAGTTGTAGGTTGTAGGTTATAGGTTATAGGTAAACTAAACTTAGTACTTAGTACTTAATACTTAAAACCTATTACTTAATACTTAGTACTTAAAACCTATTACTTATTCTTATTACTCAAATCTAGTGAACGGTAAACTAATCATATTTTCAGCCCCTTCAGGTGCAGGTAAAACCACAATTGTACATCATTTATTAAAAGTGATGCCTGATCTTTCTTTTTCAATTTCAGCTACAACAAGAGAGCAACGTGGGGAGGAGGTTAATGGGCAGGACTATTATTTTATCAGTCAGGAAAGCTTTCTTCATAAGATTGCGCAAAAAGAGTTTGTTGAGTTTGAAGAGGTGTATACCGGAACTTTTTATGGAACACTCAGGGCTGAGATTGAGCGGATCTGGGCTGAAGGCAAACATGTAATTTTTGATATTGATGTAATCGGCGGATTGCACTTAAAGAAAAAATATGGCGACAGTGCATTAGCTGTATTTGTGCAGCCTCCATCATTAGAAGTTTTAATTGAGAGGCTCACAGGACGGGGAACAGATTTACCGGAAAAGTTAGCCGAACGAATTAAAAAAGCAGATAAAGAGCTGAAATATGCTGATCAGTTTGATGTGATATTAAAAAATTACGAGTTGGAAAAAGCCTGTAAAGAGGCTGAAAATTTAGTCACACAATTTCTTGCTCAATAATTCAAATAGGATGTATAACTTACCCATTCTCACATCTCATATCTCATATCTCATATCTCACATCTCACATCTCTAGATGTATGAAAATAGGATTATTCTTCGGCTCATTCAATCCCGTTCATATTGGTCATCTGATCATAGCCAATTATATGGCAACCTACACTGACCTTCAGCAAGTTTGGCTGGTCGTTTCTCCTCATAATCCTTTAAAAGAAAAGAGCGACCTAATCAATATGTATGATCGGCTGGAAATGACAAAACTCGCAACAGAAGAAACAATGAATATTAGGGTTAGCGATGTGGAACTAAAACTACCCCAACCATCTTATACCATTGATACGTTAACTTTTCTTCATGAAAAATACCCAGAGCATGAATTCAGTCTAATTATGGGTTCAGACAATTTAAACTCAATCAAGAAATGGAAAAATTATGAACTGATTCTACGGGATTATCATATCTATATCTATCCAAGACCCGGTTTTGAAATACAAGAATTCAAGGACCATCCTTCCATAACAATTACAGAAACTCCTCTCATGGAATTATCAGCCACGTTTATTCGGAA
>CAIJME010000171.1 GCA_903821625.1 uncultured Sphingobacteriales bacterium
GAAAACATCGAATTTGAAGCTTCTATTGGACCTGTTGAATGTTTCCCTAAATTTACTAAGTTTGGGGTTGTGTGGGACGTAAGCAGTGAAGATTGGGATGAAAAAGAATACAGAGTATATTCAGGTTTTACCTATAGTCAAATCTCTGATTTCAATTTAGCCCAAATTTTAGAATTAATCATACAGGAAAATATAAATGATGAAATTCTAACCGAGAATGATATTTTAGAGTGGTATCCAGATTGGGAAGATGATAAAGAAAGTGTAATTGATGAGATTTGGGATGAACTTGAATCGATCAATAGTGAAGAGACTAAACTTGGGAACTTAATTTAATTTTTGTACCTGCAATATTGTTTAACGAAGCAATATACTTTTTTCGCAATACGTAGAACACCTACAAAAATTCTGTATCCAGACCCCTTCTTTCCGTAGAGTTAAGCACAGCTTCTCTACGGATATTTAATAAACGAGAATCTTTCGACTTATTTGCTACTAATCAATTTTTAAAAGATTAATAATTTATAGCAATAATTAATCTAAACTTAAGATTGAATTTATTACCTAAATCACGGCGTCTTCGAACAATCACTCCTTGCTTTTGTAAGTGTCCCTAAAAATCGGACAGTTTAAAATTAGAGTGAAAAACTTAAATTTAGACTGTAAAATGAAAAAGACACGATTCACGGAGACTCAAATTGTTTCCATTTTAAAACAGCAAGAAGGTGGTAGAACCACCAAGGATCTAGCCCGAGAACATGGTGTTTCGGAGGCCACCATTTATAATTGGAAGAGCAAATACGGCGGTATGGAAGCTTCTGATGTAAGGAGGTTAAAAGACTTAGAGGAAGAAAATTCAAGGTTAAAAAAGATGTATGCTGATGTGGCTATGGACAATCAGATACTGAAGGAGTTATTCTCAAAAAAAGGCTGGGCCCTGCCACAAAAAGGCAACTAACGCAGGAGCTGGTGCATGAGTATGGTGTTCCGGTGAGCAGGGCTTGTAAACTAATAGCTATTCCAAGATCACAGTTCTATTATCAGAGTAAGAAGGATGATAGTGAAGTGATTGAAGCATTGCAGGAACTTGCTTTTAAACATACAAACTATGGTTTTAGGAAGCTCTTTGCTTATTTACGTAGAGGTGGCAAACTTTGGAACCACAAGCGCGTGTATAGGATTTATAAGCTTTTAAAACTAAATAGGAAACGCAAAGGCAAGAGAAGACTACCTGCACGAGTTAAACAACCTTTAATACAACAAAGTTTAGTTAACCAAAGTTGGAGTATGGATTTTATGAGTGACAGTATGGTTGGTAATAGAAAATTTAGAACATTAAACGTAATGGATGATTGTTCTAGGGAGATACTAGCTATCGAAGTGGATACTTCGCTTTCTTCTAGAAGAGTAATACGCACACTGGATAGAATCATTGAACAAAGAGGCAAACCGATATCTATTAGAACTGATAACGGCCCTGAGTTTACTTCTAAGGATCTTGAGTTATGGAGCTTAGATAAAGGAATTAAACTTCAGTTTATCCAACCAGGCAAGCCTATGCAAAATGGATATATTGAACGCTTTAACAGACTCTATCGTGAAGCTATCTTGGATGCTTACTTATTCTTTGATCTTAACGAAGTAAGAGTATTAACTGACGAATGGATAGAGGAGTATAACACAAAAAGACCACATGAATCACTGGGGAATAAAACACCCTTTGAATGGAAAATGAACCTTATAAAAAATGATTATGCTCTAAATAAAACTGTTTGAAATTAGGGGTACTTACAGTCTTGATTATACTCAGATCTAGTGAAAATTGAATCATTTATCAAAATTTCAATCATTGAAATTTAGTAATATTTAACATACTAAGTTTTTATTTTGGTTATTTAACTCTTTAACATTTTGTCTATAATCATTAATATTTAAATGGTCTGCTTTTTGATTTATAATGGATTCAATTATGGTCTTTATATTATTCATAATCTAGATCTTAAATTTGAAATAATTACCTCTGCCAAAATATTTTATCTATACTTATATATTGAAATTTAATCCAGTATTGATCATTTGCTTAATCAGTAAAAATAAATCGTATGACCCATAGGTATCTCCTTTATTCCAGGTTTGTTTTTACTCTAATCTTAGTTACTTTATCTTATTTCGTATCCGCTCAAACTAAGCAAGATTTAGTTTATCAGGCTATTCCAGGTACCAAGCCTCGAAATATAATCTTTATTCTTTCTGATGATCACCGCTATGATTTTATGGGATTTACTGGGAAAGTACCTGGATTAAAAACTCCTAATTTGGATCGAATTGCCAATGAAGGGGCGCATTTTCAGAATGCATTTGTGAGTACGGCCCTCTGCTCACCAAGCAGGGCTTCTATATTAACCGGACAGTATGCGCATACTCATACCGTGGTTGATAATCAGGCAGCTGCACCTAAATCCCTGATATTTTTTCCTCAATACCTTCAAAAGGCTGGATATCAAACTTCCTTTTTTGGCAAATGGCACATGGGAGGTGGAAATAGTGATCCGCGCCCTGGCTTTAACCGCTGGGTGAGTTTTAACGGGCAGGGAGAATACTATAATCCCAAAATTAATATCGATGGTAAGATGGTTGCCTATACGGATAGCGCCTACATTACAGATATTTTAACTGACATGACCATTGATTGGCTTAAGCAGCGCGATAAGAAAAAGCCATTCTTTGTGTATCTATCCCACAAAGCTGTGCATGCTGAATTCAGACCTGCAAAACGTGATAATGGTATCTATAAGGATATTCAGATCCAATATCCAGTATCCATGTTCTCAACAGCTAGAGCTGACAGCAAAAAATTTACGCGTGGAAAACAGGCAGACTCAAGTGCTTATAAAATAAATTACAAAGATATTCCGAGATGGGTGAGGGCACAGCGTGATAGCTGGCATGGAGTAGATTTTATGTATCATGGGCAGACTGATTTTGACAGCTTCTATGTTGATTATCTCGAAACCTTGATGGGCATTGATAACAGTGTAGGCAGGGTTTTGGAATACCTTAAAGAAAATGACCTCGATAAAGAAACACTGATTATTTATATGGGTGATAATGGATTTTCATTTGGCGAACATGGCTTGATTGATAAGAGGCATGCCTATGAAGAATCGATGAGGGTTCCATTAATTGCTCGCTCTCCAGCACTGATCAAGGCCGGAACCAAAGTGAAGGAGATGGTTTTAAATATAGATATTGCACCAAGTATTCTCGAAATGGCAGGGGTTAAAAAGCCTGTTCAAATGGAGGGTAATTCATTTCTCAACTTGATGAAGGGTATGCCCGAAGCTAACTGGAGGAAAGAAATATTTTATGAATATTATTGGGAAAATCCATTCCCTCAAACTCCAACTCAATATGCTGTGCGTACCAACCAATATAAGTTTATTCGCAGCCATGGTGTATGGGATATTGATCAGCTCTATGATCTAAAAAAAGATCCGTATGAGATGAATAATTTGATCAGAGACCCTGAATTACAGGATATTGCAAAAAATCTCAATAAAAAATTATGGGATTGGCTGGATAAAACAAATGGCTTGTACATTCCCCTTAAACCGATTACCGATAAAAAAGGCGATCATATATTTAGAAATACTTGGTAAAATTTTATTAAACTTATTCTTTAACAAATTAATATAGCTTGTATTCATGCTTCATCGATTTAAATTTATTTTTCTTGCTAGTATTGGCATCACACAACTTTTGCCCTTGGTTTGTAAAGCTCAAAGCAAGCCCAATATTGTTATTATTTATACAGACGATTTAGGTGTTGGCGATATCAGTGCCAATGGTGCAACAAAGGTAAAGACACCGAATATTGATCGCATAGCCAATCAAGGCTTACGATTTACGAATGCCTATGCGACCGCAGCAACCTGCACTCCATCGCGATTTTCACTGCTTACCGGTAAATATGCTTGGCGAAAATCTGGAACCAATATCGCTCCGGGTGATGCGGCACTGATTATTCCAACAAATGAAGAAACTATGCCTGGAATGCTTCAAAAGGCAGGTTATCAGACAGCGGTTGTTGGGAAATGGCATTTAGGCTTAGGTCCTGCAGGCGGACCAGTCTGGAACTCTGATATTAAGCCAGGTCCGCTTGAGGTTGGTTTTAACTATTCCTTTATCATGCCTGCAACGGGCGATCGTGTACCTTGTGTGTACATGGAAAATTACAGGATCGTAGATCTTGATCCAGCCGATCCAATTACCGTATCTTATAAAGAAAAGATTGGTAATGAGCCCACAGGTAAGGAAAATCCTGAACTATTGAAATTGAACTATTCGCATGGCCACGATGCGACCATCATTAATGGAGTTAGCCGTATTGGATGGATGACCGGTGGAAAAAAAGCACGCTGGGTTGATGAAGATATGGCAGATGTATTTACCGGTAGGGCGGTTAATTTCATTGAAAAAAATGCAAAAAATCCATTCTTCCTTTATTTCGCCACACAGGATATTCATGTTCCTAGAGTTCCGCATTCACGTTTTGTTGGTAAAAGTGGGATGGGTGCTCGCGGCGATGCCATTTTGCAGCTAGACTGGTCTGTAGGAGAGGTATTAAAAACCCTCGACAGATTGAAAATTACTGATAATACCCTTCTAATTTTTACCAGTGACAATGGTGCGGTGGTAGATGATGGGTATGAAGATAGAGCTGTTGAATTATTGAACGGACATACGCCATCTGGAATATTGAGAGGTGGAAAATACAGTGCTTTTGAAGGGGGTACAAAGATCCCAATGCTGGTTAGCTGGCCTGCAAAAATTAAGTCGGGTACGGTTTCAAATGCTCTTTTCAGTCAGATTGATATCTATGCATCCCTGGCGGCTTTAATAGGAAGAAAGATCAATGCTCAAGACAGTCGTAACAGTTTGAGTACTTTACTTGGCGGCAAAATAAACCGCGAATTTGTTATTCAGCAGGCGGTAAACAGTACGCTTGGAATTATTCAAGGCGACTGGAAATATATTTCTCCTGGTCCTGGACCAGCCATTAACCCTCTGGTTAATATTGAATTAGGGAATAATATGAAACCTCAGCTATATCATTTGAAAAACGATGGCGGCGAAACGAAAAATCTTGCTGAACAGAATCCAGAAATGCTGAAAAAATTGATGGCCAAACTGGAGGCGGTAAAGAACTATTGATCAGAATCTGAAATTGAAACGCTAAAAATAAGTTACTATGACAAAGAAATTTGGCTTAGTTAAATGGAGTATTGTTGAATTTGAAGAATGGCTAAATTCACTTCAGCTAGTGCGTACTGTTTTGCTTATTCAGCAGCATCATACATTGAGCCCCTGTTATGCTGATTTTAATGGTTCAAACCATTTTGAGCTACAGCAGGGTATTAAAAACTACCATATCAGTCAAAATGGATGGTCTGATATCGGTCAGCATTTTTCTACTTTTCCGGATGGCGCTATTTTGAGTGGTAGATCTTTGGAGCAGTCGCCAGCCTGTATAAAAGGACAAAATGCCGATAGTATTTGTTTGGAGCATCTGGGTAATTTTGATATAGGTGGTGATGACATGTCTGCCGAGCAGCGTGAAACTATAATCCAAATGACCGCTATTTTATGCCGGCGTTTTACTATACCTGTGGATAGTCAAAGCATTGTTTATCATCACTGGTTCAACCTGAGTACAGGGCAGAGGAATGAGGGCAGCGGGAATAATAAATCGTGTCCGGGGACTAATTTTTTTGGTGGGAATAAGGTGATTGATTGTTCTACTTATTTTTTACCTCTAGTTTTGCAGGCAATTTCATCCCCTATTATTTTTTAATTTTCCGGGCTGGCGATTATTAGCACCTTCTTTCTTTTGAAGGTCATCTCCCAAATCTTCTCTTGCCAGTTCAGCAAGCGCTTTTAGTTCTTTTACAATCTCCGGAAAATAGGCCTGTACATCATAGCGCTCACCTGGATCTCTGCGAAGGTCGTAAAGTGCCTCATTCATCATTATATTTTCTGGAGATGCTCCTGGAAATCCATCAATTCCTGGTGCCTGATCTAGATATGATCGGGATGGATGCTGAAAAACTAGTTTCCAGTTATCACGGCGAATAGCTTCAAGCGAGTTTTTGCGATAATAATATAAAAAGTTCTTTCTTGGGCTAGCTTGAAGGTTGCCTTTTAATATCTCTCCAAGGTCAATGCCATCAATTTTTTTGTCAGACAGTGGCGCTCCTGCCAGTTTAGCAATGGTTGGTAAAAGATCAATGGTTGATGCTAACTGGTTGGATACTAAGCCACCGGGTATTTTACCACTCCACCTAATAATACATGGAACTCGTTGTCCCCCTTCAAATGAAGTACCTTTTCCTTCTCTTAAACCTGCAGTATTTCCTGCATGGTTTCCGAAATTCAGCCAAGGGCCATTGTCACTGGTGAAAATTACCATCGTGTTTTTTTCAAGACCTTCTTTTTTTAGCGCCTCCATAATCCTTCCAACATTATGGTCAACTTCCTGAATCACATCTCCATACAATCCCTGTTTGCTTTTTCCTCTGAAAGCTGCGCTTGCATTGATCGGAACATGCGGCATGGGATGTGGA
>CAIJME010000172.1 GCA_903821625.1 uncultured Sphingobacteriales bacterium
ATAGCGAATTATTCTCTTGCTTATTACTATTGTTGCTTGCAAAACAGCGGTAAATAATTCAATTGAAAATCAATAATTTATTACTGATTGTTTTAAAATACACCAATAAAAGCCTATCATGAAAAGAGAATATGGAGATTTAAATAGCAATAAGAATTAAAATCAGTCTGGTATATTTTATAAAAAATCTTCGCGCATTGGACTAAATGTATCGATCAAAATACCAGCCTCAAGGCACACAACTCCATGCCATAGGTTGGAAGGAACAAAAAATGAGTCGCCGGGTTTTAGAGTCTTTTTAGTACCATCAACCTGAACTTCGAATACTCCGCTAAAAACATGAGAGATCTGAACATGTACATGACGATGAATAGGCCCAATCCCACCTTTTTCAAATTTTACCTGCATCAGCATCAAAGAAGGATCATACGCCATGATTTTTCGGCTAACTCCTGGTTCTACTTCCTGCCAGTTAAGAGTTTCGTCTTCTATAAAAAAGTTTGCTTTTGATTCTTGCATATCAATTAGTTAATCAGAGGTTTTAGTATTTTAATATTCAAAATTACCTGCTTTATATCGTATATTTTTATTTCGTTTGGTATTTTTCTGAATACTATGAATTTTTGTTGCAGATGCTTCCTTTATAAAAATCTTTTGGGTTAGTCGATTATTCAGTAAGATTTACTGGATACATTCATGTTATTTAATATTAAATAGCTCTTTCTTTATAGGTGGTTTAAGGCAATTTTTCTGAATGCTCTTGTGATGAATGCCATGAAAAATAAATTTTATTTTTTATTGCTTTATTTCTTGCTATCAAAGCAGTTAAATGGTAGTTTTAGTTCTTATTAATCATTTAACGTATTGAGCCAAAAATGAAAAACTTAAAAACCGTATTTTCAACTGTTTGCTTCGCCTTTTTAATGGCGATTGTACTCTTTCCTTCTTGCAAACCTAAAAAAATCATTACACAGCCAGTTGCGCAGGTGCCTATTCAGGAAGCAGCTAAGCCCGCTCCTGTTGCCGAAGCAGATAGCGATGGTGATGGAATTCCCGATTCAAAGGATAACTGTCCAAATAAGGCAGGAACATCAGCAAATGGAGGTTGCCCAGAAACTGTTGCGGCTGAGCCAAGCTTTAATTACAAAAATATCTTGTTTGAGTTTAATTCATCTGTTTTAAAAACAGCTTCTTATTCTGTACTTGATGAAATTGCAAGAGAAATGAAAAAGTATCCTTCCATGAGTTTTAGTTTGAATGGACATTCTTCGGCAGAAGGTACTGATAAAAGAAATATGACTCTTTCTGTTGATCGGGCAACCGCTGTAAAAAGCTATTTGGTTAGCTCAGGCATCAATGCTTCTAACTTGGCAGCTAAAGGCTTCGGAGAGTCAATGCCAATTAATTCGAATGATACAGAGGCTGGTCGTCAGTTAAATCGAAGAGTAGAAATAAAGAAAAATTAAATAGCCAATATTTTGGTTTTAAATAAGAGGTGTTCAACTAGTTTGAACACCTTTTTTATTTTTTAATTTTTTTAAAAATAATAATAAAAAATTCATCTGAAATTCATCTTCGGCTTCCAACTTTAATATATATTCATAACAAATACTATGGAAGCACTAGAAATTCAAATGACTGATTCAACTGCAGTTTTAAAACCAGACAGAAGAAAATTTCGCTTATCTGAAGACAAATTGGTAGAGGCATTGAAAAATATGGATAGAGGAGCAATGAACTCCCTCTACAAAATGTATTCCGACTCTCTTTATAGGGTAATTTCTACCATTGTAGTCATAGAAGAGGTTGCTCAAGACCTATTACAAGAAACTTTTATAAAAATATGGAATTCCTTTAAGCAATATGATCCAGGAAAAGGAAGATTATATACCTGGATGGCAAGGTTAGCCAGAAATCTTTCTATTGACTATTTGCGGAGTGTCAACTATAGAAATTACACAGTTAGTGACGACCTTACTGAAGTTACACAACAAATTGATCAGGCCTTTCAGGTATCGTTTAATCCAGAACTTATTGGTGTCAAGGATATGACTCGTATTCTGAACGAAGATCAAAAATTGGTACTTGATCTGATTTATTTTAAAGGGTATACCCATGTACAGGCAGCAGAAGAACTTCATATTACTGTTGGAATTCTGAGGTCACGCTTACAGTCATCCATTACTGTGTTGCGAAAAACATACAATAGAGACCAATGTTAAATTAGGCCTGACCAATTATTTATTCTTATTTATTGCTTCATACTATCTGGCCTGATGGTTATTTTCAGCTTGCTTGGATATGTATAAACTATCATGCTTGATGTAGAGTGATGGCGAGCATAAATACAATCATGCATATCAAAATTATCGTTTACTTTTGAGAATTATTTCAGAATAGATTATTGGTTAATTCCCTTTAATGGGTTGGCTTGGAGTAAAAAATAGTAAATTGATTTTTTATTCACGGGTTAATATCAGTGGTTTAGGTATGAAACAAATTTTTAGATAGTGA
>CAIJME010000173.1 GCA_903821625.1 uncultured Sphingobacteriales bacterium
AGATACTTTGGTAGTTACAGGAATAGCAATTGCTCCCGGCTTTGCCAGCTTCAATCCTTTCCAGGAACCTCCAAATATTTGATGCACAGCAGAATACGTTTGGTCTTCTTTGGCCTCATTTAATCTTTCTTGGAGTAATGCACGGAAATCTTTTTCCATTTCTTTAGCAAGGTTAGCATCAACAGTGCCTTGCTCTAATAATTTCTGGTTGTATATTTCACGTGGATTTGCGTGAGACTCAATAGCTTTATACAAAAGCGGTTGAGTGAATTTAGGCTCATCGGCCTCATTATGTCCATAACGACGGTAACATAGGATGTCAATAAACACATCGTTATGATACTTTTGACGATATTCAACGGCCATATTGATTGCATATACAATGGCTTCAACATCATCACCATTCACATGAAATACAGGCGAAAGAGTTACTTTGGCTAGATCAGTACAATACGTTGAAGAACGGGCATCTTTGTAATTGGTGGTAAATCCTACCTGATTATTAATAACCAAGTGAATACTTCCTCCTGTTTTGTAGCCGTCAAGCTTTGCCATCTGTAGCACTTCATAGGTTATTCCTTGACCTGCTAATGATGCGTCACCATGTATCAATATGGGTGCTATGCGGTTATAATCCCCTTCGTATTTAAAATCAATTTTAGAACGAACCATCCCCTGAACAACCGAGTCAACAGTTTCCAGATGCGAAGGATTGGGACATAAACTAAGATGTACATTTTTTCCGGAGTCAGTTTTAACGTCGGTCGAATATCCCATGTGATATTTAACATCTCCTCCAAATGGGGTATTCACATCAAAGCCCTTGCCTTCAAATTCCGAGAAAATATCTTTATAGGTTTTGTGCATGATGTTGGCGAGTACGTTTAATCGCCCTCTATGTGCCATACCGATCACAAATTCTTCTATTCCAAGTTCAGCACCCTTCTGGATCACTGAATCAAGTGCAGGAATTACTGCTTCAGCACCTTCAAGAGAAAATCTCTTCTGGCCCAAAAATTTAGTTCCCAAAAAGTTTTCAAATACGACCGCCTCATTCAGCTTTGCTAAAATTCTTTTTTTGGTTTCGAACCCAAAATTTGGTGTATTTCGCTCAGACTCCATTCTAAGCTCAAACCATTTAAGTTTTTCAGGATTTCTAACATATTTATATTCGACCCCAATTGACTGGCAATAGGTTTGCTCAACAAGCGCAAGAATATCTTTTAATTTTGCAGGGCCAATACCAACTTCAACACCGGCATTAAATACCGTTTCAAGGTCAGAATCATCTAAACCAAAGGTAATAAGCTCCTTGCCTGGGAAATAGGCTCTACGCTCACGAACTGGATTTGTTTTTGTAAACAGGTGGCCTCTTTGCCTATACCCATTGATAAGATTTAAAACTTTTATCTCTTTTAAAAAGTGGTCAGGAGTTTCAGCACTCACTACTCCTGCTTCAGATCCACGGCCAAAATCGAATCCTTCAAAAAATTTTTGCCACCCAAAATCTATGGAATCCGGATCTTCTTTGTATGAATGATAGAGAGAATCGATATAGTCAGAATTCGCGTTACTTAGGTATGATAATTTATTCATTTAAAAACAATGTCTTTTACGACTCAAAAATAAGATTTAATGCATAGAATTGTGAAAAAGTGAGCCCTAATTTAAAATTTAGCAGCAGTACTTTAACTCAAACAATCTAGAGGTGAAAATTAAGAAAAAATGTTCAAGAATGAAGACTCTAAGCAGTTAAAACCACCCAATAAATGACAATTTTCTATTTATTTTCTTTAACTACTTCAGATTCGGGGGCATAAGAAGGAGAATCTAAATAGCAATTTAATTGTGATTTAGCACGTTCAGTCTCTGTAAGCTTCCAGGGCTGATGAATTTGAGCTACATTAATTGCGGCAAGTTCAGGAATCCATAAACGAATGTAATCGCCCTGAGGATCATAATCCATGGCTTGCTTCAACACATTGAAGTGCCTGTATTGTCTGGGATCATTACCCACACCTGCGATATATGCCCAGTTTCCCCAATTATTTGCTGGACAGTAATCAATGAGTTTTTCCTCAAAATATGCTGCACCCCACATCCAGTTAACTTTTAAATCTTTTACAAGAAAGCTTGCCACATTCTGACGGCCCCTATTGCTCATAAATCCTGTAGAATTTAATTCGCGCATATTCGCATCAATGAAGGGTATACCAGTTTTGGCATTCTTCCAGAGCTCAAAAAATTCATCTTGATTTTCGCCCTCATCTGGTGCAACACCTTTAAAACCTGCCTTCTGGAAAAACTTATTCCCATATTTTTTGAACATATATCGGAAATAATCCCTCCATAATAATTCAAGAAATAGGCTATAGGTGGAGTCGCTGTCACCATGCAACTGTTCGTATTTTTTAATTTCCCAGTACACTTCGCGTGGCGAAAGGCATCCCAAGGCAATCCAGGCCGAGAATTTTGAAGAATAATCAGCTCCAATCAAACCATTGCGGGTTTGTTTATATGTTTTTACCGAATTGGAATTCCAAAAATAGTCTTGTAATCTTTTTAGCGCCTCAGTTTCGCCACCCTTAAATTTCATGACCGATCGATCGTCAAAAAATTCAGGTTCGGTAAATCCAAGTTCAGACAATTCAGGAAGTTCTCCAGTATCCATGTTCTCAGGAAATTTCATAGCACCCGGGGCTTTGAAACAGTTTCTTACTGAACTATCACGTTCAACCTTTTTTCGGAAATTTGTGAATACATCTGGAATAGCATTGATTGGAAATGGCAATTCCTCTTTATGATAGAGCGTATGACCTATAAAATGCTTTAAGTTTATTTTCAACTTCCAAAGTGCATTCTCAACTAGGGTTGAAACCCCAGTTTCTTCTGATGCTACTTCCCGATGGTGATAAACTTCATCAACCTTATATTTAACGACCAGTTCGGGAAGAATAGATTCGGGCTTACCTATACGGATGATCAGATCACCGCCGGCTGCCCGAAAAGAATTTCTCAAATCAGCAACACTCTCCAAAAGAAATTTAGCACGAATTAAACCTGTTTTGCTGGTATTGAATGATGTTAACTCGAATTGCCTGGGGTCAAAACAATAAACAGGAATGATACTGCCACCTTTGCGAACAGCTTCAGTCAGTATTTCATTGTCGTGAATTCGTAAATCTTTTCTAAACCAAACTAATATGGTTTTACCACTCATAAGTTTAAAGGGCTATCCCTGAATTGATTTTTAAAAGCAGAATATATCTGAATTAAATTTTAGACGAAATTACGTGCTAGAATTGATTTTATTGATCATTTTCTTGTAAGATTTTTATTATAAACTAATCAAACTCTAATGAGGTACCCTAATTAGGGAGCAGAACGCATTCAAGCAGCAAATAGACCGCATTTATTTGGCAATAAAATAGACGATAATTAGCTATATTTAATTAAGCTAATATATTCTGATATGAAAAATGTAAAGAATATCATCCAAAACAAATCTAAATCCATTTACTCTGTTACTCCTCAAACATCAGTATTAGATGCTTTGCAGGTAATGATGGATAAAAATATCAGTGCTTTACTTGTTATGGAAGGGCCTGAACTTAAAGGAATATTTACTGAAAGAGATTATGCCCGCAAAATCATTTTACAGGGAAAAGCATCCAAAGAAACAAGCATTCAGGAAGTAATGACTGCAAAACTTGAAACCGTTAAGTTGAATACAAGCATTGAGCACTGCATGCAGATTATGACCAAACAACATATCAGACATTTACCCATTGTAGAAGATGGAATTGTAGTCGGAATGATCTCTATCGGTGACCTTGTAAAATTTATAATTGAAGACCAAAAACAAACAATAGAGCAGTTGCAGAATTATATAAGTAGTTAGTTACGGATTTAGTCTAGACCTGATTCAGAAACTTATTGCTTTACGTCAGTTACGGTAATATCAAAATCTAGCGCTGAGAATGCAGGAACTGAAGGTGAATTGCCATCTAAACCATAGCCCAATGTAGATGGAATAATTAGACGAATACTACCACCTTGTTTGATGAGGGGAAC
>CAIJME010000174.1 GCA_903821625.1 uncultured Sphingobacteriales bacterium
ATTCCATTCACTGCTGATACTCTTCCACGCATCTCTTCTGGAGTGAGTATCTGTAAAATGGTAGAGCGAATGATCACGCTGACACTATCAAAAGCACCCTCAAAAAATAAACACAGTAGCGTGAGATAAAAATTTCGGGAAAGTCCGAAGCAGATGATCGAAATTCCAAATCCTGCAACCGCTAGCAATAGATTTCTCCAGGGTTTATTCATTGGCGGATATTTAGCCAAAATAAACATGGTGATTACCGCCCCAAAGGCAGGAGCTGCACGCATAAAGCCAAGTCCCTCAGCACCTACCTTCAAAATATCATGAGCAAAAATTGGCATCAGCGCTACCGCACCACCAAAAAATACCGAGAACATGTCCAGACTTAATGCCCCAAGAATCATTCTACTTTTAAAAACAAATTGGATGCCCTCCGACAAACTTTTAAAAATGTTTTCCTTAGGCACAAAATAAGCTGGATAATTTTTAACGAAAAATAAGATACATCCAAGAGCAAGGGCAAGAAATGTAACGATCACAAGAAAACAGGCTGTTATTCCGCTAAAAGCATACAACAGGCCTCCAACAGCAGGGCCCATGATTGAGGCTATTTGCCAGCTACCACTGTTCCAAGTAGACGAGTTTGTATAATGTTCTTTAGGAATGATCTGTGCCATTAATGCAAAGGCTGTTGGCGAATAAAAACCACGGGTTATACCAATAAAAAATATCATTATATAAATGATAATGATCACCGGTGTTTGTCCAATCAATCTCAATACTTCATCAGTAGTGACCACAGTAAGTACTGCCGAGCAACAAAGCATAGAGCCAATGATCCAAATCAAAAGTTTTTTCTTATCTGATTTATCAGCAATATAACCCCCATAGAGAGTCACCATTATAGAAGGAATGGCTTCTGCCAAACCAATCAGGCCCAATGATAAGGGATCTTTGGTAAGCTGATAGATATGCCAGCCTATCACAACTGCCTGAACCTGATAGGCAAAGGTGAACAGAAACCGCATCACGATGTACGAGCGGAACTCCGGAAAGCGCATCGCTATATACGGATCATTTTTAACTGCTTCTGTCTTAAAATCACCCATTCGGAGATATAGAGTTAATTGTTGAATCTACCTATTTAGTACCATATTGATCAATAAGATAGATCAATGAAGCCATGGATGCAGCTCCAAGCTCCAGCTCACGTTTATTCACATTTTCAAACACATCATTACTGGAATGATGAATATCAAAGTACCGCTGTGAATCTGGTCTAAAACCAATGAGAACTGCACCTGGGATCACTCTCAAGGGACCAATATCGGCACCACTACCCCCCGCGTCTAATTCATTTAAACGGTAAGGAGCTAGTAGTGGCTTCCATTTAGAAAAATGCGCCAAAGCCTGAGGGGCATTCTCTACGCTAAATCCGCGGGGAGTAAACCCTCCTTCATCCGATTCCAAAGCGGCAATATGCATCTCATTATTTTGCTTTGCTATCTCTGCATATTTCATTCCTCCGCGTAAGCCATTTTCTTCATTCATGAACATGACTGCCCTAATCGTATACTTTGGCTTAATTTTCAGCGATTTGAATATTCTTAAAACCTCCACAGACTGCATGACTCCGGTTCCATCATCATGCGCTCCTTCAGCAAGATCCCATGAATCTAGATGACCCCCAACAGTAATGATTCCATCAGGTTTTTCAGTACCGCGAATCTCCCCAATTACATTATACGAAACCGCATCAGGTAGGGTTCGGCAACTTTGCTTAAAATAAAATTGAATGGCCGGTAGTTTCTTGAGTTTTAATTTCTGACTCAATACGTTAGCAGCTTTTGTACTGATTGCAGCAGCAGGAATTTTAAGTACACCTTCCTGATACCGCATTCCTCCGGTGTGAGGAAAATCATCAACGATGCTAGACATAGAGCGAACAATCACTCCTACAGCTCCCAATTTTGCTGCTTCAATTGCCCCCTGTCCACGCTGATTAACAGCACCGCTATAGGCACTGAATGTATTGAACAACTTTGGATCAAAAGCACGATTAAAAAATATGATTTTACCTTTAACTACCTGCTCACCTAAGGCTTTTAATTCTTCAAAG
>CAIJME010000175.1 GCA_903821625.1 uncultured Sphingobacteriales bacterium
CTATTGCAGCCGGAGTTGTTTTTACCTTACCTGGTTTTCTATTTTTATCAGCCGGAAGTAACAGTGAATCATTCTTTTCGTATTGGCCAATTTTTTTCCTTGCTGCATTAGGAGGAATTCTAGGTACCTTAATGATGATCCCATTACGAAAATCATTAATTGTTGACGAACATGAAAGTTTACCTTACCCAGAAGGTACAGCCTGTGCTTCTGTTTTAATTGCTGGAGAAAAAGGTGGCGATTTTGCAAAAACAGCGTATTACGGACTTGCTTTTGCTTTTGGTTATGCCATTCTACAAAAGGTATTTCATTTAATAGCTGAAGCACCTACTTGGGCAACAAAGCAAACCAACAGATTCTTTCCATCTGCTACTATTAATGGTGAAATCACTCCTGAATACCTAGGCGTTGGCTATATTATTGGACCAAAAATAGCAGGAGTTCTAGTTGCAGGTGGCGTACTTGCTTGGTTAGGACTTATACCACTATTAGCCACTCTTGTTCCAGCCGAAACCATTGCCTATCAATTAGTTAAATTGGGTTATCTGAATAACGTCTACGCTCCCGGAGGACCTGGAAACTACGACCCTTTGAATATGGTATTTGAAAATACTGCCATTGCTATCTATCAGGCCTATGTTAAACAAATCGGTGCGGGTGCGGTTGCGGCGGGTGGTTTTATTACTTTATTAAGAACTATTCCTACGATCATATCTTCGTTTAAATCAAGTTTGGCTTCAATGAATAAAAGCAAATCGGAATTAAAAGTGATCAATCGTACTGATCAAGATCTTTCATTCAGGATTGTAATCTTTGGTAGCTTGGCTTTGGTGTTACTCATGGCAATTTTACCTCAAATTCCTGGAGATTCGATCTTAAATAAATTACTTATCGGCGTTTTAGTGATCATCTTTGGATTTTTCTTTGTTACTGTTTCAAGCCGTATTGTAGGTTTGATCGGAACATCTTCCAATCCAGTATCAGGAATGACCATTGCCACGCTAATGGGTACCTGCTTAATTTTTATCAGTATTGGATGGACAGGCCTCAGCTATGAGCCCATGGCATTGGTAGTTGGAAGTATGATTTGTATCGCAGCGGCTAATGCTGGAGCCACATCTCAAGATCTTAAAACAGGCTATATTATTGGCGCTACTCCCAAATATCAGCAACTCGCCTTATTTGTAGGCGCCATTGTATCTGCGGTAGTAATCGGTGTAACCTTATCAATACTTGATAGGCCTACCACAGAAATGGCCGCACAAGGAATAAAACATGCCATTGGAACTGATACCTATCCTGCACCACAAGGCACCTTAATGGCCACATTGATCAAAGGGTTATTATCATTCAATCTTGACTGGCAATTTGTGCTTGTTGGTGTGTTTTTAGCGATAACCGTTGAATTATGCGGTGTAAAATCGCTTTCATTTGCTGTTGGTGCTTATTTACCTCTTTCAACCACACTTCCCATCTTTGCAGGCGGGGCCATTAAAGGCTTGGTAGATATGAGATCAAAGAAAAATGGAAATAAAGAAGAAGATGATGAACTAGGACAAGGAAATCTGTTTGCTACTGGTTTAGTTGCTGGCGGAGCCCTAATGGGAGTTATTTATGCCTTTTTGATGGCTTTTAAAACCACAGCTACCCCCGTTGGCAAGCTCAATATGGAAGAACATCTTACCGCCATCCTTGGTTCGGGTGGATACCAGATCATGGGATTTGTTTTCTTTATAATTATGGGACTTTCATTGTATAAAATAGCTACGAGAAAACGAAAATAAGGAACGTTCAAATTTTTTGAATATAATCCGTAGCTTCGTAAGCTGAAAAAATATTATTTTAATGAAAAGAATACTACTTGTACTAAGCATACTTTTTTTAACTCAACAAAGTTTTGGACAAGGATGTGTAGCCGTAAGGCATTTTGGCACCTGCTCAGCTAATTTGAGTCATAATACATTTGGCAAAGGCGATATTCAGGCCGGAATAAACTATCGTTATTTTAAATCATTCAGGCATTTTAGAGGAACTCATGAAGAGCCTGATCGTATAACCAGTGGTACAGAGGTAATCAACCATTCCAACAACTGGGAATATTCAGTTAGCTACTGGTTATCAGGAAAAACAAATCTGGCAATTGGAATTCCAACGCAGATTAATGCTCGCTCCTCTTTATATGAGCACGGAAGAACGGAGAGGCATCAATCGTTTTCTAGAGGATTAGGAGATATCAGATTTGGAATTCAGCAATGGTTACTTGAGCCGGGTTTAAAGTCCTGGAATATACAAGTTGGATCATCGCTAAAACTTCCTACAGGTAATTATAACGCTTCAGATATTTTTTACAATGTAGGTGTAAATGGTAATCCTGAAGTGCGGCCCGTAGATCAATCTATTCAATTAGGAGACGGAGGACTTGGGCTTATCGTAGAAACTCAGATGTATCTAAAACTAAATGAAAAGTTTTATCTCACAACGGGTGCTTTCTATTTGGCAAACCCAAGAGAAACCAATGGTACTAGAACTTTCAGAGAAAAACTAAATGTATTGCTTAAAAACGAGGCAATTACCTCTGTTCCTGATCAATTTTCATCTAGGATTGCCATGAATTATTCACCAAATGCAATTTCAAATATTTCAATTGGTGGGCGATATGAAGGAGTTCCTGTGCATGATTTAATTGGTTTCACTGCTTGGCTACAACGTGTCTTCTGTCTTATCGTCTCCAACGTCTATTGCCGGTAATTACCCCGTGAGCTCTTTTCTGGCTTCCCTATTCAG
>CAIJME010000176.1 GCA_903821625.1 uncultured Sphingobacteriales bacterium
AAAAACTAAAGCTATTGACTTTAGTACGACTGATCGATTTTATTCGCCATTGGTAAAAAGTATGGCCGCTGAAGAAGGAATATCCCTTTCAGAATTGAATTCCATTATTGGAACGGGTTCTGACGGTCGGGTTACAAAACAAGACGTCATTGATTATATTGAGATTAATAAAGCACAAGGAAATTATAAACTTCCGGTTCAAAATAGCAGTACAGAGCAATCAAAAGCTATCATATCAAAGCCTTCAAGTCCAGTAACTTCAGTTTCTGGAGCAGATGAAATCATTGAGATGGATCGCATGCGTAAGCTTATCGCCGATCACATGCTGATGAGTAAGCAAACGTCTGCACATGTTACATCTTTTGTTGAAGCTGATGTGACCAATGTGGTTAAATGGAGGGAGCGTGTTAAGGGTAATTTTGAAAAAAGGGAAGGTGAAAAGATTACATTCACACCGATTTTTATTGAAGCAGTTGCAAAATCTATCAAAGATCTGCCAATGATCAATATTTCAGTTAATGGAACTCAGATTATCAAGAAACAGGATATCAATATTGGTATGGCAGCAGCACTCCCAAATGGAAATCTGATTGTTCCGGTTATCAAAAATGCAGATCAATTGAATCTCCTTGGAATAACAAAATCAGTAAATGATCTTGCCAGTCGTGCGCGTCAGTCAAAATTAAAACCTGATGAAACTCAAGGCGGAACATTCACACTTACCAATCTCGGAACTTTTGGTAATGATATGGGAACTCCAATTATCAATCAACCGCAGGTGGCCATATTAGCTATAGGAGCTATCAAAAAGAAACCAGCAGTAATTGAAACCGAATACGGTGATGTTATTGCAATCAGACACATGATGTTTCTATCACTTTCGTATGATCATCGGGTGGTTGATGGTTCTTTAGGAGGATCTTTTGTTCGCAGAGTAGCCGATTACCTTGAATCTTGGGACATTAACAGAGAAATATAATTTTAGTTTTACTTATAAATAACCGAGTAAATGAAAAGGAACAATGTATTAATTCTGGTCTTGTTGATCATACAACTATTCAACAATAACGTAATTGCACAGACCAATGCTCCTTTTTTCAAAGAAATTGAGATTTTTAAGAAGATGGATCAAAACAATCCACCAGAAAAGGGTGCTATTTTATTTGTTGGAAGTTCTTCATTTACCAATTGGAAAGATGTACAAAATTACTTCCCTGATTATTCTATTATTAACCGTGGGTTTGGCGGTTCAAGTTTACCCGATGTGATTCGTTATGCCCCGGATATAATTTACCCTTACCAGCCTTCACAGGTTGTTATTTACTGTGGAGAAAATGACTTTGCAATTTCACAAAATACCAATGCAGATACTGTATTTAATCGTTTTAGTAAACTATTTGGTATGATCAGGAAAAATATCCCCAAGGCGCATATTTTATTTATTTCCATAAAACCAAGTCCGAGTCGTGCAAAGTATATGCCTGAAATGGTAAGAGCAAATGAATTAATAAGAAAATATCTTAAAAAAAGGTCGAGAACCGGTTTTGTGGATGTTTACAATAAAATGTTGCTGGATGATGGTAGCCCGATGCAGGATATATTTTTAAATGATAAACTGCACATGAATAAAAAGGGCTATGCGATATGGCAAAAGGCGATATACCCTTATTTAAGAAAAAAAGAATAAGTATCA
>CAIJME010000177.1 GCA_903821625.1 uncultured Sphingobacteriales bacterium
ATGCCGAGGCGGTTCGACGAGACCATGAGCACCTTTAAAAAACAATAAAAAACAGCGAATAAACCCCACCGCTGCGCCTGCTGCTATGAAAGGTTCTGCGAGGGCTAGGACTGTAATTGCCGCACCAGTCAATGCGGAAGAGAGGTTATTAAAGGTCTGTGCAAGCGTGGCGGATAATAAAAATTTGGCTTCAGGTTCATAAACCTTTTGCCTGCTGTTCAGGATGACACGTGCATAGCGCTTTAAAAAAAATTAATTAAAATTTAAAGCAAATGTCATCCCGAAACCTGCCCTTCAGCAGGTGAGGGACCTTCGTGAAAATAAGCACAGAACTAATCATTGAAAATAAAAATCAGAGGAAAATAATTAGTTTAGGAGGAGGCACACGCGACACGCGTGCGCCAGCACTTGGTGAAAGGTATGATTCCTAAAATCAAAAATCTTTATTCAGCAATTTTTCTAACTCCGTGAAAGTCAGATTCAACCGTACGCGGCCTTGCTTGGCATAGGATATTTCTCCGGTTTCTTCTGACACAATTACCGCGACAGCATCACTCATTTCTGAAATGCCAATACCTGCTCTATGCCTCAGTCCGAATTGCGGTGGAAGCTTATCATTCTCTGTCAATGGTAAGATGCTACTGGCACATTTGATGCGGTTTTCGGAAATGATTACGGCACCGTCATGCAATGGACTATTTTTTTGGAAGATGCTTTCTAATAAGCGCTTGGATATTTTCGACTCAATTATTTCGCCGCTGTTTTGATAAAATTGTTCGTCATAATATTTAGCAAATACAATTAAAGCACCTGTACGGCTTTTTTGCATACTCTTGCAGGCATCAATTATTGGCTTGATGCGTACCGAATTATTTTTAGCGATTTCATTACTCCCAAACAGGAATGACCACCAAGCCTTATTTTTTTGGAGAGATGCATTCCTTCCAATCAGTAGGAGGAACCGTCTGATTTCCTGCTGAAATACGACGATCAAAGCGATGAAGCCAACACTGACAAAACCACCCAGAAGTTCGGTTAGAAGGCGCATTTCGACCTGCTTTACCAGCAGGTAAGCAGCATAAATGATCACTAATCCGAGTAAAATATTAAGGGCAATGGTTCCCCTGATCAGGTTGTATACATAATAAATTATTAAAGCAACCAGAATAATATCCAATACGTCAAGGAAACGCAAATTGATGAAACTGAAATCAAAACCTTCCATCTTACTAAAGTAAAGATTAATTACGATTTATAGTATGTTGATTGTAGATCCTACCTGTTCCACGATCTTAACTGCCTCTCTTGCGGCTTGAACATCATGAACCCGTAAAATATTTGCTCCATGCATCAGTGCGATGGTGTTTGCAGCGGTTGTTCCATTCAGGGCATGTTCGGCATCCGTATCAAGTAGTTTATAGATCATTGATTTACGTGAAAGCGCTACTAATATGGGGTGCCCTATAATTTTTAAATGTTCAAGCTTTCCCAGTAGCTCATAATTCTGTTCTAGAGTTTTTGCAAACCCAAATCCGGGATCAATGATCAGATCTTTAACTCCCAATTCTGTCAAGGTTTGAATTTTATCAGCGAAATATTGTGCAATTTCCACAATCAGGTTTGTATAATTTGTTAGAGAAGCCATGGTTTGAGGAGTACCTCTCAAATGCATCATACTATAGGGCACTTTCAATTCTGCGATGGTCTTGAACATAGCAGAATCCATAGCGCCGGCAGAAATATCATTGATCAGATCTGCACCTTCAGCGATTGCAGCTTTGGCTATTCCGGATCTGAACGTGTCAACAGACAGTAAAGCCCCGGGAAATTCTTTAGCAATCCCCTTGATCACTGGGATCAACCGTTCAAATTCTAGTTCTTCTGTAATATGTTCAGCACCAGGCCTTGACGAATAGGCTCCGAGGTCGAGTAGGTCGGCTCCTTCAGATAATAATTGTTCTGTTTTGTGTAAGGCGTTCTTCAAACTATTGTTCTTGCCACCATCGTAAAAGGAATCTGGCGTAAGATTCAAGACCCCCATTATCTTAGGTTTTGAAAGATTCATGAGGGTTCCGCGAATATTTAACGTTAATTTTTGCTGAAAAACTGTATTTTTATGCGCCATATCAGGGCAAAATACCGATTAATTCATGGTTCTAACAAAAAAATATTAAGGCTTTGATAAACAAAACTTCAGTAGAATATGATGGTGTGATCAGGGTATGTAGGGAGCTTTTTTTAAAGAAAAGCACTGATTACGGTACCGCATGGCGTATTTTGAGGATTTCTTCGATCACCGACCAGATCTTTATTAAAGCACAACGGATCCGGACTCTTGAGGAAAAAAAAATATCAAAAGTAGGAGAGGATATCACCTCTGAATATATTGGTATAGTTAATTATTGCGTCATTGCGATGATGCAGATTGACCTAGAAAATGATGATCGAACCGAACTTCCGGTTGATGAGGTTGAAATGTACTTCGATAAAAAAATTAATGAAACCAAGGAACTGATGTTTGCCAAAAATCATGATTATGGAGAAGCCTGGCGAGATATGCGTATCAGCTCTTTAACCGATCTTATCTTGATGAAAATTCTCAGAGTGAAGCAAATTGAAGATAATCTTGGACATACATTGGCTTCAGAAGGTGTTCGTGCAAATTATCAGGATATGCTGAATTATGCATCCTTTGCCCTGATCAAGCTAGGACTACATAAGGATTCATAGGCCTAATTATTCCTAATACTACGTATCCATTTTTTAATAAAGTCATTATATTCAACAATGAAAAATGCATCCTTGAATATCAGCCGAGCAATCGTAGGACTTCTGTTTATATTTTCTGGCCTGATCAAAGCCAATGATCCTTTGGGATTCGGATATAAGCTTCAGGAGTATTTTGAGGTATTTCATATCAGCTTTTTAAATGATTATGCGGTCTTACTTGCCATTTTATTGTGTACGCTAGAAATTGTTCTCGGTGCATTGCTTTTATTGGGATTTTGGAGTTCAAAAGTGGCTTGGGGGCTTCTTTTAATCATTATTTTCTTTACATTCCTTACCTTTTATTCTGCATTTTTTGAGGTTGTGACCTCATGCGGTTGCTTTGGCGATGCAATACCCTTAACACCATGGCAGTCATTTGCTAAGGATATTATACTACTCAGTTTGATCTTGCATCTCTTTTTAAGAAGGAAAGAAATTTTGCCAGTCTTAACTGGTATGAAAGCTCAGCAATTTATTGCTGGATTGGTGTTGATCTTATCGCTTGGTTTTGGATTGTTTACCTATAGCTACCTTCCGATACTTGATTTTTTACCGTATAAGGTTGGAAATAATATTCCCCAACTGATGATCACTCCTCCGGGAGCGGCTCCAGATGTCTATGAAATCACCTATAATCTTAAAAATAAGAGCAGTGGTGAAACGAAGTCGATGACGGATAAGGAATATCTGAAGACGCAAATATGGAAGGATACGAATTGGGAAATTAGCGGTGATCCGGTCAGCAAACTAATTAAAAAGGGATTTGACCTGAAGATCAAGGATCTAAAGATTACAGATAATCAGGGGACTGATTATAACCAAGAGATCCTAGAAAATCCATACTACAATTTGGTAATCGTGGCATATAATCTGTCTAAAACCGATGCAGCAGGTATTGGTAATTTGAACGCTCTTGCTATCAATGCTGCCGAAAATTACAATATTCGCACCGTTCTGCTTACTTCAAACTCGGCGCAGGATGCCGAATTATTCAGCAAAAAAAATAAACTCGTAATGGAAGTTTTTTATGCAGATGGTATTCCATTGAAGAGTATGGTAAGGGCAAACCCGGGCGTGCTTTTATTAAAGAATGGTGTGGTGATTAATAAATGGCATTTTCGTAATATGCCCTCGTACGATGAACTGGTTGAAAAGCATTTTGGTGCTAATTGATTTTGCAGCATTCATGCTGCTTGATATGAACTAATAAATAGTTGAAGCAGTGCATTTGCACTGCATGGAGGTTGAAATAATGAATTTATGAAGGTATTTCTGGTTGGATTTATGGGTAGTGGCAAAACTACTATCGGCAAAAAATTAGCTAACTATTTAAAATGCGATTTTATCGATCTCGATAAGTTAATTGAAGCTAAGGTTGGGATGAGCATTGTGCAGTATTTTGAACTTCATGGTGAAAGTGCTTTCCGTGATCTGGAAAGGGAGGTGCTTCAGAAAACAAACTTCCCGGAAAATGTAATTATAGCTACCGGTGGTGGTGCACCTTGCTTTGGCGACAATATGTCTTGGATGAATGAAAACGGTTTGGTGGCCTACCTTTCACTTTCGCCAAAAGCTCTTGCCAGCAGACTAGAGAACTCCAAAACCGACCGCCCCCTAATTAGGAATTTAAAAGGGGATGAATTGGAAGGTTTTATCAGTGCTAAACTTGCCGAACGCGAACCATTTTATAACCAATCTAAATTTGTGGTAAGTGCCAGTGATTTGACTGCAGAGAGATTGGCTTTTTATTTGAATCTGGGTTGACCTGAATCAAGTTTAGGCGGACAATATTGAAAGTTAAAGGCTAATTTAGTTGATGTGAGTCTGAGGAGGTATTTTTTTGATTAACCCGAAGAGAGGTTGCTTATCAATCTACGATTTTTAAAATCTTTTAGTACATCATTCTCAATTCTCACTAGTCGGTTTTGTTCCGCAGGATGAGCAATAAGGCAAATGAGCAAAATTCTTCTTCCCGCATTTGTTGCAATTTGAAAATAGTTCAAGCCCGCAATGTCTGCAAAAGTCAGTCACAAGTTTGTATGCTTCAATTTCCGTATTTTTCTGTGGAAACTCCCATTTCTTTAAGATAAAATCTTTTCCGCAGGAAGGGCAAAAATGATTTTCAAGTGCTTTCTCAGCTACATTACTTTGTACATTTTTGGCTCTTTCCTGAGTTGATATCTGTAATTCGGCTTGCTTTGTTTCAATGAATCTTCGTATCGTTTTAATGGCGTAATACCCAAGTCCGGCAGATAATAATATGCCCACTGCATAACGAACATAGCCGCCATAACTAGGCAGATAAGGCACAAGCCCAAAGAAGAATGCATAAATTGAAAAGAGAGTAAAGCCAAAATATAATGGCCAGAATTTATGTCTTCGGTATCGGATGAAAAAGAAAATACCAATGGCTAAAATGGGAGCAACGAAAAGTAATCGAATTAAAAAAACTTTGAGATCGTAATGTTTTAATTCAGTGTTATATTTTCTTTCAGCTGCCTCTTTTTCTTTGTTAATTATTTTTTGAATTGCTTGCTGTTGCTTTCCCTTTTGATCAATTTTTGCTTGTTGTGAATTTAGTTGTGAACGCCAATCCTGTTCAATTTTATAAATCTCATCTAGTTTATATGCTCTGTAAATGACTTCCTGGTCTTTGTCCGGGGACCCTAATGTTCTTCTTGTCTGTACCCAATTATCAAATGATTGTTTTTCATTCGCGTAATTTTCTTTTGCTGTAGCTATGGTTTTTTCAATACTACTTTTTTTAGTGTTTAAATTCTCTAATTCAATAGTTAATTCGTTGCTTTTTTTGCCAAGGTTAGCCATTATAGCCTTGTTTTCAAAATTTTCCTTGACAGGTCTGACTGTGGTGGTGTCGAGGTCGTCAATAATTTTGTTTGACAACAGAATTAGAAACAAACAAAGGATTAGTGAGATAGAATAATAAACAATGCTGGATGTCCGTTCAAGCTTTTTACTATTAAGTTCCATTATCTTAATCTTTTATTGGGTATTTTTCTGTGCAATTTCCTAATATAACAAATTAGCGTTTTAAGTAAATTTAAGCATCATATTTGGAATTAAAAACTATTTAGAACTTGAAGAAGAACTTGATAGATTCTCGTTTGATGAATGGGTGCAATTAGGTGTGTTGTTCGAGTTAATTAAAGATGGAATTGTCAAGTATGAAAAACCACAACACGATTACCCAAAGAAACAAAAACCACGCAATCGTGTGTTAGATAAACTTGATGATAAGCATTTGAAACCTGAGAACCAAGCACAAGATGGCATTGATAAATTAGTGGATTTAATTATTGGTGAAAAAAGTATTGACATCTCAAAAGAATAGTTGTAAGATAAATAATATGGGAGGTGCAAAAAATGATAGCACACGATAAACACGAGAGAAAACTAGTGAGTGCGTTAAGTGAGATTGGTTATACGCTGTTGGGAATTACTCCATTCAAGAATGCAGACAAGTTCTACTTCTACAAAAAAGTTAAAGGCGATTTATACAACATAGAAATTATGTATAATGGCAAAGGTTATTGTTTGAAAGTCGGTGAGAATAACGGATTCAAAATCATTGACTTAAAATATGACTTGACTTGGGAACAACTAATTGATAAGATAGTGATATTCAATGAGAAAGTGGGGTGATGAATGATTTATAAAACACGATATGTGTGGAATACAAATGGGTTGTGCGACATTACTCACTTGTTCAAGAATAGACGAAGATGTCGAGTGTGTGGCGTAAGCAGTCGATTCCTAATCAATGTTGGCTATAAGACATACGAACACTTAGGTTGTTCGGTGCAATACCTTAAAGGAGGTAATTAGAATGGCAGAAAACAAATCAGTCTATGAAGTGTTGTCGAAGTTGAATGTGAATGATAAGGTAGAAAAGAAGAATGGTCTAACTTATCTATCGTGGGCGTGGGCGTGGGGTGTGTTAAAAGAAAACTTCCCAACTGCAACTTACACGATTTATGAAAACAAAGATGGTTGGAACTATTTTGAGCGATATTTATTTGAGAACGAGTAATTTCAATAGTACCATGAC
>CAIJME010000178.1 GCA_903821625.1 uncultured Sphingobacteriales bacterium
GACCATGTATAAACTATCAGTTTCGCCAGATAAGGTTCAGGAATCTCTCAGCAAACATATACTTGCTGATGGTTATGATTTAACTTTCGACATGGAAAAAAGCGATGGGGTTTATATCTATGATTCCAAAAATAAACGTACGCTTTTAGATTTTTTTACCTGTTTTGCATCCGTACCTCTGGGCTATAACCATCCCAAAATGATTCATGATAAAGAGTTTAAAAAAAATCTGATGCTTGCTGCCTTAACTAACCCATCTAATTCAGATATATATACTACTCAGTATGCCGAGTTTGTTGAAACTTTTTCTCGTGTTGGAATACCTGAATACCTGCCCCATGCCTTTTTCATTGCTGGTGGAGGTCTTGCAATTGAAAATGCCTTAAAGGTTGCCATGGACTGGAAAGTTCAGAAAAATTTTAAAAAAGGATATACCAAAGAACGCGGGTTAAAAGTTCTGCATTTTGAAAAAGCATTTCATGGTCGTACCGGTTACACGTTAAGTTTAACTAATACTGTGGCCGAAAAAACGAAATGGTTTGCCAAATTTGACTGGCCTAGGGTAAGTATTCCTGCGATTAAATTTCCATTCACTGATAATGGATATGAAGAGCTTAAAAAGAGAGAAGCACTTTCATTAGCTCAGATCCATCAGGCATTTCAGGATAACAAGGATGACATTTGTGCCATTATCATTGAACCCATACAATCAGAAGGGGGTGATAACCATGTACGCCAGGAATTTCTTGAGCAATTACGACGGTTAGCAGATCAAAATGATTGCTTTTTAATATACGATGAAGTTCAAACCGGTGTAGGCCTATCCGGTAAATTTTGGGCTCATGAGCATTTTGGTGAGTATGCACGTCCGGATATACTTGCTTTTGGAAAAAAAATGCAGGTTTGTGGAATACTTGTGGGTAATAAAGTAGATGAAATTGAAAGCAATGTTTTCAAAGTATCCTCACGAATCAACTCCACCTGGGGAGGAAGCCTTGTAGACATGGTTCGATCTACTCGAATACTTGAAATTATTGAAGAAGATAACTTATTATGGCATGCAGGTATTTGCGGAAAATATCTGCAGGAGAGATTAGTTGATGTCTCCAAAAAGAATGAAAAAGTTGGCAATGTACGGGGCTTAGGATTAATTACTGCCTTTGACTTACCCAGTAAAGATATGCGTGACCGTTTCATTGCTAAAGGTATGGAAGAAAATGTCATGTTCCTGGGTTGCGGCGAAAAGACCATTCGTTTTAGGCCTGCCTTGATCATTGAAAAAAATCATATTGATAGTGGTCTTGACGTTATTGAAAAGATCATTCCAAACCTGTAAAAAAGAATGCGCTTAGTTCTGGTCCTCTCTGGGTCTGGATTTAAAAAACTTATTTTAAATCCATTAAATCATCGATACCAAGCAATTTTCTAGAGGTAAAGCCCTCTGCATGAATAGCATTGATTGACTTTCCTAATTCGCGGGAACGTGCCTCTATTGATTTCAAAAAGTGAGGCGAAGAAATATAGGTCTCCTGATCATCACTTGATGGATTAAAAAACTGGGTTTTGAAGGCATGAATACATTCCATTTTTTTATCCCAAAAATCGCTCACATCTACTATAATATCAGGTTCAATATATCTGTCCTGAATGTACTGAAGCAGTAAACGAGGTCTATAAGCTGTTTGGGATTCCTGATTCAGCTCTGTCTTAATTTTAGGGAGTCCTGAAAGAAAAACTGCATCATTTATTAAATCACTTGCTCTGCGATGGTCAGGGTGACGGTCATGTAAGGCATTACATAAAACAACTTCAGGAGTGTATTTACGGATCATTTGAATGATCTTTAGCTGATGCTCCTCATCATTACGAAAAAAGCCATCCCTCATTTCAAGATTTTGGCGAACATGCAGACCTAATATCTTTGTAGACTCAGTTGTTTCCTGATCACGTGTTTCGGCTGTCCCACGTGTCCCTAATTCGCCTCTAGTAAGATCGATTATACCAACCTTTCTACCTCCAGCAATATGCTTCAAAATTGTTCCGGAACATCCTAATTCTGCATCATCAGGATGCACCGCAAATACGAGTATGTCTAACTTCATAATGAGGTTGAATTCAGTAATTTATTGATCTTCTTTTTAATTCTGGAAGAGCTGGGCTTAGTAAATGGATAAAAGAAATCCACTATCTCGCCTTCCTTATTGATTAAATATTTATGAAAATTCCATCTCGGACTAGCGCCTACACTTCCATTAAGTTTTTTATCCGAAAGAAATTTGTACAATGGATGGGCATACTCCCCTCTGACGCGTATCTTATCGAATACAGGAAAGCTTACTCCGAAATTAACCTCGCAAAAAGTGCTGATTGCAGCTCCTTCTAATGGTTCCTGTCCACCAAAATCATTTGAAGGAAAAGCAAGGATCTCAAAATCATCACCTTCATGATCCTTGTATAGTTTTTCCAAATCTTTTAGTTGAGGAGTAAACCCGCATTCTGAAGCAGTATTCACAATTAACAATACTTTACCCTTATAATCCAGCAAATTCGTTTCTGTACCGTTCAATCTCTGAACAGTGAACTGGTAAACTGATTTTTTATTCATAAATAGCTGTAAGAGTATAAGCCGGTGGCTTGTATGATGGCTTCTATATCCCTATCTTGTTGAGGATCATAGGTATTTTTGAGGTTGTTACCGAAAAATCTGGCAATAGATTGGTAGAAGAACGCAGTTATTCCACCTTTCATATCTTTCAGTAGATCATAACTACTTGCTCCTGTTTCTCTATCAATCAATTTAATCAAAATCCCACCTTGGGTAATCGTTAGATTTTTAATCTCCTTGTTAAACATATTTTTTATTTCACCTTCAAAGGTCTTTATTAACACTCTTTTATCTTTTCTACTTTTCGCATAATTCAACTGTACTTGAAGTTCTGAATATTTTCTCCTAGCATACATAGCATAAGGCAAAACCTTTAGAACGTTATATCTCAAGCGATTGAATTTGGCTTTCTCTTCAGGCGATTTGAATAAACGAGTATCAGTAATCGTAATTTCAGGAATAACAACCCAGGGCACTAATTCATTATCTATGTTGGTGGTGGAAACTCGTATAGTATCAGACATACCCTTAACAGTTGGGTCGTTCTTATACTGAGATAATGCCATTTTTGACATCAAAACCATTAAAAGTATTATAGATAGCTTCAAAAATTTCATAAATTTATACTTTACAAAAATACAGCTAATATTTATATTTATTAATACCCAAATTTAGAAATTGTAACCTTGTAAAAAATGTTAACGTTTTTTAGAAATAGCTATTGTGTTAAAGGATGAAAGAACTTGTGATTGATATTGAGGCTGAAAAGAAAGAGATACTCAAGAGATATCGTGCCTTATTAAGAGCTTGTAAACCGACGATGCAAAAAGGTGACAAGCGAATGATTCGAATTGCATTCGATATGGCACTACAAAGCCATCAGAATATGCGCAGAAAATCTGGTGAGCCTTATATCTACCACCCAATTGCTGTAGCACAAATCGCCGCAGAGGAAATTGGTTTGGGCACTACATCCATCGTTTGTGCGCTGCTGCATGATGTTGTGGAAGATACTGATATTGCACTTGATGATATTGAACGTGAGTTTGGAAAAAAAGTTGCAAAGATCATTGATGGATTAACCAAAATATCAGGGGTATTTGATTATAACAGCTCATTACAAGCCGAAAATTTCAGGAAAATGCTTCTCACTCTTGCTGATGATGTAAGAGTAATTTTAATCAAACTGGCCGATCGTCTGCACAATATGCGTACGATGGACTTTATGCCCAGAGATAAGCAACTAAAAATTTCTTCAGAAACTGTATACCTTTATGCTCCTTTAGCACACCGGCTTGGACTTTACACCTTAAAATCGGAACTTGAAGACCTTGCCATGAAATACATGGAACCGGTTACTTATAAGTTCATTGCACAACAGTTAAATGAGAAAAAAGCGGAGAGAGAAAATTTCATTAGAGATTTTATTACTCCAATCAATGAAATTTTAAATGAGCAGGGTCTTGATGCCGACCTTTACGGAAGACCCAAGTCCATACATTCTATATGGACAAAAATGCGAAAAAAAAATATACCTTTCGATGAGGTTTATGACCTTTTTGCGATCCGCATTATCTTAAATAGCAAGCCTGAGAGTGAAAAATCAGACTGCTGGAAAGCCTATTCTATAGTTACAGATCTATACCACCCCAATCCGGATCGACTTCGCGACTGGATATCTTCGCCAAGGGCAAACGGATATGAATCATTACACACGACAGTAATGGGTCCAAGAGGACAGTGGGTAGAAGTTCAGATACGCACCAACCGTATGAATGAAATTGCAGAAAAAGGATTTGCTGCACACTGGAAGTATAAAGAAGAACCCAATACAGACAGTGGACTTGATCAATGGATTCAAAAAGTACGCGAACTTTTAAGTAACCCAGAAGCCAATGCACTTGATTTTTTGGATGACTTTAAGATGAACTTGTTTTCGGATGAGATGTTTATTTTCACCCCAAAGGGTGCATTGATTCAGCTTCCTGTTGAGGCTACTGCGCTCGACTTTGCATTCGAAATTCATACCGATATTGGTGCAAGTTGTATCGGAGCCAAGGTCAATCATAAACTAGTACCATTATCCCATAAACTTCAAAATGGTGATCAAGTAGAGATCATTACTTCTGGAAAGCAAAGTCCAAAAGAAGACTGGCTGGGTTTTGTGGTTACGGCCAAGGCAAAGTCTAAGATCAAATCTTCATTAAAAGAGGAAAAAAGAAAAATAGCTGAGCAGGGAAAAGAAATACTGGAGCGCAAACTAAAATCGTTAAAAGTAACTTACAATACCGATAATCTTTATAAACTTTCTTATTATTTCAAGCTCCCAACTACTCTTGATCTTTTTTACACGGTTGCTCAGGGAAAAATCGATATAAAACATCTTAAAGAGTTTGTAGCTTCTGAAAAAGTTATTGAGAATAAGCCAGAAAAGATTGACAAAGGCTATAATGAACAGCTGATCAAGAAAGTTAAGGGAGACGATAATGACACCTTATTAATCGGTGAAGATCTTCAGAAACTGGATTATAAACTTTCAAACTGTTGCAACCCAATTCCAGGTGATGATGTATTTGGATTTGTAACCGTTGGTGATGGCATTAAAATACACCGAACTAACTGCCCAAATGCTGCCAAACTTATGTCAAATTACGGATACAGGATTGTAAAAGCGAAATGGAATTCCCAAAAAGAGTTGGCATTTTTAACCGGATTACATATCACAGGTATCGATGATGTTGGATTGATCAATAAAATCACAAAAGTAATTTCCAGTGATTTCAAAGTAAATATGCGCTCAATAACTGTTGATACGGATGATGGTATTTTTGAAGGTTCGATCATGGTGTATGTAAACAATACAAAACATTTGGACAACCTCATCAACAAGCTAAAGGAAGTGGTTGGTGTTACTTCAGTATCTCGTTTTGATTCGAATCCCGAAGATTTGACAAAGGCTTCCTGAATTAATTACTGAATATTCTTATTTTTTGGATAAATTTGAATTCACTAAAACATACTATGTCCGGAAAAGACACTATAGCACTGGTAATTAAAATTTTTGAGGCCTATCTTGAAAATAAAAGCTTGCGAAAAACCCCGGAACGCTACGCAATCCTGGAAGAAATTTATTCCCGAAGCGACCATTTTGATGTGGAATCTTTGTATATCCACATGAAAAACAAGAAATATCGGGTAAGTCGTGCTACTGTTTACAATACGCTTGAACTTTTGGTTTCATGCGATCTCGTTACCAAGCATCAGTTTGGTAAAAATATGGCACAATTCGAAAAATCTTATGGCTACAAGCAGCATGATCATATTATCTGTCTTGATTGCGGCAAAGTAGTTGAGTTTTGTGACCCCAGAATTCAACAGATTCAAAGTATGATGGGCGATATTCTGAAATTCGAAATAAAGCATCATTCTCTGAATTTATATGGTAATTGCTCCCGTCTTAAGGAAGGCCATTGCGATTCATTTGTAAGTAAAAATTAATATTAATTTACCCATACCCCGCATTTAAAATCATGACTGTTGACGTATTGTTAGGCCTCCAATGGGGCGATGAAGGAAAAGGAAAAATTGTTGATGTATTAAGTCCGGAATACGACTTAATTGCCCGTTTTCAGGGTGGACCAAATGCAGGTCATACCTTAGAGTTTGATAATCAAAAATATGTTCTAAATACAATTCCTTCAGGAATATTTAACGATAAGGCCATGAACCTGATCGGGAATGGGGTGGTGATTGATCCGATCATCCTAAAAAGAGAACTTGATAATCTAAAGAAAAACGGATTTGATCCGGTTGCCAGAAAAAAGATGGTAATTGCCCGGAAAGCACACCTTATTTTGCCTACTCACCAATTGCTAGATGCAGCTTCTGAAAGCAATATGGGCGCTGCAAAAATTGGTTCAACCTTAAAAGGTATCGGTCCAACTTATATGGATAAGACTGGCAGAAATGGCTTACGTGTTGGTGATACCATGCTTACAGATTTCCGTGAGCGTTATGATCGACTGGTAAATAAACACCGGTCCATTTTATCGCATTATGGTGAAATACCAGATTACACTGAAAAAGAAGCCGCATTTTTTGAAGCGGTAGAATTATTAAAATCAATACCTCAGGTAGATAGCGAACATTTTGTAAATCAATATTTAAAAGAAGGAAAAAAAGTATTAGCTGAAGGCGCTCAAGGTACTATGCTTGATATCGATTTTGGATCATACCCTTTTGTAACCTCATCTAACACTACTTCTGCAGGTGCTTGTACTGGCCTAGGTGTAGCCCCTAAAAACATTGGAAGTGTGATTGGAATATTTAAAGCATACTGTACACGAGTAGGTAGCGGTCCATTCCCTACTGAGCTAGAAAATGAAACAGGTGAAGAACTCAGAAGAATAGGCCATGAATTTGGAGCAACAACAGGCAGACCACGTCGATGTGGCTGGATTGACCTTCCTGCATTAAAATATGCAATCATGCTTAACGGAGTAACTGAAATGGTCATGACCAAAGCTGATGTACTGAGCGGATTTGAAACAATTTACGCTTGTACACATTATAAATACGATGGTGAAGTAATTGATTACATGCCCTATGATATCAATGCTGTAAAAGCAGAACCTATATTTGAAGCTATACCAGGATGGGCAGAAGATATTACAGGAATTCGCGAAATCGATGCCATTCCAGAAAAACTAAAGAATTATATCGACTATCTTGAAAAGCATCTGGGTGTTCCAGTAAAATATCTATCTGTAGGCCCTGATCGCGTACAAACTCTAACACTCTGCTAATAAAGATGGTTCAAAATTTTTAATGTCGGCCATTCTGAATTAATGTATCTATGTTAAAGGTTTTTAATACTGAAAATCCGGAAACGTTTAAACTTAAGAGCTTAAATTGGGCAAATTCTTTTTCTACCGCATGTTATTTTGATTCCAATCAGTATACTGATCCCTATTCAGCATTTGATGTTTTTATAGCAGCAGGAGTAAAAAAAGAACTGAATCATTCAGATAAATCATCATTTGATCAATTAAAGGATCTTTTAACTGAAACCCATGACATTATTCCAGGTTATTTTGCCTATGACCTCAAAAATCAGGCAGAAGATTTATATTCCCACAATCCAGATCATCTCGGTTTTCAAGATATTTTCTTTTTCCTGCCTCAACATTCCATTCAAATAAAGGGTAATGAGGTTCAAATCACGACTGATTCACCCGATGATCTTTGGATAGTTTTGAATGAGTATGAGATACCAAAATCATCAAATACTACTGTAGAACCCCTAATTAAAAGCCGCTTCAGCAGAGAAGAATATATCAATTCAGTCAAAGAAATTCAGAAACATATACAAAGGGGTGATATTTATGAACTTAATTTTTGTCAGGAATTTTATGCTGAAAACTATTGCATTAAACCTCTTGATGTCTTCATCCAGCTGAACAAAATTTCTCCTACCCCATTCGCAAACTTTTTCAAAATAAATAATCATTTCATTATTTCAGCAACTCCAGAGCGATTCCTTAGTCGAAGAGGAAATAAACTAATTAGTCAGCCAATAAAAGGCACATCTTCTAGAAAATCAGATGTAATTCAGGATGAAGAGCAAA
>CAIJME010000179.1 GCA_903821625.1 uncultured Sphingobacteriales bacterium
GATCAGGCCTGAGGTAAGAGAACATCTCGAAAAAGAAGGCAAAACGGATGGCCGCGTAGGCGACATGGTTTCCTGGCCCATTGATATGTTAAATAAAGGCGATGTCTACGTGGCCGATTCTTATGGAAAAGTTGTAGATGGACCCATCATTGGAAGTAACCTTGGGACTGCAATTCTGGCTAAATCAGGTAATGGAGTAGTTTTCAATGGCACAGTTAGGGATCTGAGAGATCTGGAAGCAATGCCCGGTTTTACTTCCTTTATTCGAGGGGATAATCCCTCCCATCAGACCGAAATGATGCTTAAAGGTATTAATGTAGCCATCCGGATAGGACCGGTAACTGTTTTGCCGGGAGATATAATTTTAGGATATCTGGATGGCGTTGCATTTATTCCGCCGCATCTTGCCGAAAAAGTAGTAAAAGTAGGAGAGCTTGTTCTGGTTAGGGACGAATTCGGACAGATCAGACTAAAAGAAGGAAAATATACTTCCGGGCAGATCGATAATCGCTGGACAGCAGAAATTGAAGCTGATTTCGCAAAATGGATTAGTGCTCATGCGGATAAATTACCGTATTCTCAGGCAGAAATGCAGGAATTGTTAAAAGAGAGGACTTGGTAGTTTGCTATTTTTTATTGTACTTTAAATAAAAAAACAAACTATCCTCTTTTCAATGAATAGAAAAAAATTTCTGGCTACAGCTTCTGTCCTGGCCATTGCTTCAATCAAAGGAAGCTCAGTTTTATACGCAGCAAATTCATTTAAAAAAATACCTCTTATAGATACTCATCAGCACCTTGCTGATTTGGTTCGATTCGGCAAAGGCTGGACCTCACCTCCAGTACCCGGAAATTATGACATGAAGGCTTATTTTGAAGCCACTCGCAATGTCAATATGGTAAAGGCTGTTTATATGGAAGTGGGCGTACCTGCTGCCAGACGCCAAGAGGAAGCACTTTATGCAATTGAAATGTGTAAAGACACATCGAACCCAACAAAAGGTGCTGTAATTAGTGGCGATTTGAAAAGCTCGGAGTTTGAAACCTATATCTCACAGTTTAAAGATTCACCTTACATCAAAGGCATTAGATATGGTTTCCGATCAGTTGCAGAAATGCAGGATCCACAGTTAATCAAAAATATAGAATTACTGGGTAAGCTTAATATGAGCCTCGACTTTACCATTTCACCAGCCTGGCTACCTGCCATTGCAAATCTGATCAAGACTTGTCCCGGCACAAGATTCCTGGTAAACCACTGTGGCAATGCAGACCCCAGAGCATTTCTTGATCCATCTTCAATAAGTGGCAAACCGAATCATGATGCCAATGAATGGATCGCTGCCATGAAAACTGTGGCCGAAAATAAAAATGTGGTTTGTAAAATTTCAGGTATAATTTCAATTACACCGGGCTACCCTAAAACTGCTAAAACATTGGCTCCGGGAATAAATCATTGTCTGGATATTTTTGGTCCAGACCGGGTTATGTTCGCAAGCGACTGGCCTTGGTGCCTCAAAAGTAACAAACTTGAAGAATGGGTCAATATTCTAAAAGAGATCGTAAAAAATAGGCCTTACAAAGAACAAAAGAAAATGTTCCATGATAATGCCATTAAATTTTATTCTATCTAACCATCAATACTAATCCTCTACAAACTATGTCTGCTTTTTCTAAACAAAAACGAGGTCCGATTTATTTCAAAATCTGCTCTTTAATACTTTCAGGCATGTTTTTATCTTGCCAGAATGATTTAAAAAATAAAGAATGGGACGTTTACGCCGGAGGGAAAGAACGACAAAGTTATTCTCCGCTTCAACAAATTGACACGAATAATGTCAAGGATTTAAAAATTGCCTGGACATACCATACCAAAGACGCCGAAAAATCTAGCCAGATACAGACTAATCCATTGATTATTAACGGTGTACTATACGGTACATCTCCTCAATTGAAACTCTTTGCCGCAGATGCAGCTACCGGAAAAGAAAAGTGGATATTCGATCCAATGCCAACCATCCTGGCAGAAAATGCTGGCAAAGCAAGTTTTGGCATTAATGTATGTCGCGGCATAGCCATTCATAAAGGCAAGAACAATGAAAATCTGATTTTTTACACGGCAGGATCATCGCTATTTTGCATCAACAGTGCTACAGGAAAACCTGTACCAACCTTTGGCAAAGGAGGTCGAATTTCGCTGTATGATAACCTAGAAACTTACCGGGATATCAGCCATCTAAGGGTAACAGCAACTTCGGCAGGTATGATCTACAAAGACTTGATTATTATGGGAAGCAGCCTTTCTGAATTGGAAGAATCAGCTCCTGGTCATATTAGAGCCTACGATGTGCATACCGGAAAAATAAAGTGGATGTTCAAAACAATACCTGATCCGGGCCAATTAGGTTATGATACATGGGAAGACCCCGAAGCATACAAATTCGTAGGTAGTGCTAATGCCTGGGGTGGATTTAGCATGGATGAAGAAAGAGGAATTTTATATGCATCCACAGGTACTGCCAATGCAGATTACTATGGTGGCAAACGAAGAGGCGATAATCTTTTTGGAAACAGTATCC
>CAIJME010000180.1 GCA_903821625.1 uncultured Sphingobacteriales bacterium
GACTAGTAAGATTATATAAAGAATAAAAAGTAATCCGTGAACCATACCTACCACATAATTGGGGCCTGGCATATCATACCTATATTTAAGTATCATAGTAAATCCGATCAATAGAAATGAACAACCTTCAACAAATGCAATGAAACGGAATCTATCTAACGGAGTTTTAAACATGGTACTAAAGATTTAAATTTTTTCGAAAATATAGATAATCAGGAAAAGTAAAATCAGCTGAAAGTAAATCCTTCAATTACTCGCAAAAAAAATACATCAACGATACTTATTCATAAAGGTCAAGATCATACTATACATTTGATTGTTCCGAAAAATCATTTGCGCGATCATTGCTATGTGCTTTTTTCTTTTTATGATATTAATTTCTGTTGGTTTATTTGCCTCAGTTAGCAATTTATACAGACGATCTGACTGAAGTTTAATAGCAGGATACGTACGTTCACCAACAAAGATCAGAAAGGGGTTTTGTACATTTTCAAGGTAAAACATAGGTGAACCTGTTTTCCACTGATTTTGATCTTTTGAAAAAGTAGTTAAAAAGCTCTCTGTTTGCTTATTTTTTTCAGCTGCATTCAAATATTCTAACATATCAAGTCCGAACCCATCATTCAGGATCACTCCCTTTATTGGATTTAAAATCCCTGCCTTCTTAAAAAATCTTGGATCATTATTAATCAATGCAGCCAGATGCCCTCCTGCAGAATGCCCCATTACAAAGATTCTGTTTGGACTTCCGCCATAGGCTGCAATGCTATCTTTTACCCACCTTAGGGCCTCAGAACAATCATAAGCCATTTCTTCATACTGCGATTTGGGGCTTAAACTATAATTGATAATCACTGAGACAACATTTTTACTGGCCATATTTTTCCCTAGCCACCAATAGGTATCTTTTTTTCCACTATCCCAAGACCCTCCATGAATAAAAACCAGAACATCTTTAGGAGTTTCTTTATTTTTTGGATAATATACATCTAAAAAATTTCGGATATTTTGTGATTGACCTCTATAGGAGATATCTCGTTTTATCCCAATACCACCAAACGCAGTTGAAATTTCAGAAAGCAAAACAAGCATAAAAAATAAGTATGATTTCATTTAATTAAGGGATTTTTTTCTTTTGTAAAATGATTATAAACCAAGCCATCTAACCAGGAAGGCCAAATTTTATTCAGGAATACAGTAAGTTTTCCTTGTGAGGTCATGATCAGTGAACGCTTACGCTGTTCAATTCCTTTAACAATAATTGCTGCTACTTCATCCGGACTCATCATTTTGTCTTCGTCCATACTGGTCTCACCATGGGATGTTCCATCTTTAGCAAGTGCAACATTTCGAATATTAGATGATGTAAATCCGGGAGATGCGATCATCACATGTAAACCGGTTTTTAAATTTTCAACCCTTAATGATTCCAAAAAGCCATTTAAAGCAAATTTTGAAGCAGAGTAACCGGTTCTTCCAGGAAGACCGCGGTATCCAGCTATCGATGAAACTCCAACAACAGAACCCTTATTTTTAATTAATTCAGGTAAGGCATATTTAGTACAATAAACAGCACCCCAAAAATTAACATCCATTAAATTATGTAAAACGAGCAGATCAAGATCCTTAAATAAGGCACGCATCGATATACCTGCATTATTTATAAGGACATCAATTCGATTAAAAGTAGTTTTTGCCTGATTGATCAAGTCCATACAATCTAACTCTTTGGAAACATCACACTGAACAGCAATAGCCTTTATTCCAAAACGTTGTTCAAGATCTTGGGCTATTTCACAAAGCGTAACATATTGACGTGCACCAAGAACCAGATTGGCCCCTCTTTTTGCAAACTGCTCTGCACATGATTTACCTATTCCTGATGATGCGCCGGTTATTACCACCGTTTTATTTTTGAGATCCATTGTCAAGGATTAAAATTATTTTAAATCATTATGATTATTGCCAGGTCATCTGGCAAGAGAATTTTCATAAGGAATGCGCGTTGCAATTGATCTGCCCAAAGTAATTTCATCTACGTATTCTAATTCTCCACCAAAAGCTATACCACGGGCAATGGTACTGATTTGAATTCCTGAATCTTTAAGCTTCTTGTAGAGATAAAAAATTGTGGTATCACCCTCCATCGTTGCACTTATTGCAAGGATAACTTCTTTTATATCACCTGAATTAACCCGTTCTACAAGTCCATCTATGGTAAGATCTGATGGTCCAACACCATCCATTGGAGATATTAAGCCCCCTAGCACATGATAAACTCCCTGAAAAGTACCGGTATTTTCAATGGCCATTACGTCACGAGTATCTTCTACCACACAAACAAGTGATCTATCTCGTTTTATTGAACTGCAAATCTGACACACAGAATGATCAGAAATATTATAGCATACTTCACAGAATCGAATATCTCTTTTTAAAACAGTGAGGGCATCACTAAACTTCTCTACCTCAGCATTGGGCCGATTAAGCAGATGCAATACTAAGCGCAAGGCTGTTTTCTGACCAATTCCAGGTAGTGCAGAAAATTCATTGACAGCATTTTCTAACAGTTTAGAAGAAAAATTCATTCTACAAATTTAAATTTAAAAGTTAATCTTTACACAACTTGTTGAAGGATAAATTCAGACCATAATCTTTATGCCGAATTGTATCAAGACGATAAATAAATTAAGAACTTAATTGTTAATTTAGCTTAGTATCATAACAAATAAAATTATGGCTCCAGGAATTTTACTTAGTTTTTTAATTGGATATTTTCTGATTTTATTGGGAATATCCTACTTCACTTCAAAAAAATCATCTGATAACTCTACTTTTTTTACGGCAAATAGAAATTCTAAATGGTACCTAGTTGCTTTTGGAATGATCGGAACAGCCTTATCAGGAGTGACCTTTATCTCTGTTCCAGGCGAAGTAGGTAATCCGGCAGGAAATGAATTCAAATACTTTCAGTTCGTAATTGGAAATGCAATTGGCTTTATATTGATTGCAGCAGTTTTACTACCACTCTACTACCGCATGAACCTAACTTCTATATATACCTATATTGAAGAGCGACTTGGGACCTACAGTTATAAAACTGCTGCGAGTATTTTTCTTTTAAGCCGTACCATTGGATCATCATTCAGACTGTATTTAGTGGTGATCGTATTGCAGCGATTCATTTTTGATTCGTATGGAATACCATTCTGGGCCACCGTTTTGATTTCGCTTGGCCTAATCTGGTCATATACTTTTAAGGGGGGCTTAAAAACAATCATTATAACGGATACTCTGCAAACAGTTTTCCTTGTATCCTCCGTAATATTAACCATATTCTTTATCTGTAATAGCTTAGATCTGAACATATTCCAGGCTTTTGAAACGATAAAGAACAGTGGATATTCAAAAGTATTTTTCTATGAAGATTTTATTACCAGTAAATTTCATGTAAGTAAGCAATTATTGGGTGGGATTTTTGTTACCCTTACAATGGTAGGTCTGGATCAGGATATGATGCAGAAAAATCTGAGCTGTAAGAATATAGGTGAAGCGCAAAAAAACATGTTCACCTTTACCGCAGTATTTGTGATAATTAACATCTTTTTTCTAAGTGTTGGGGCATTACTTTATGTTTACGCCAATAAGTATGGAATTGAGATTCCATTAGATAGCATAACTGGAAAACCACGTACCGACTTTTTGTTTCCTGAAATTGCATTTAACCATTTATCGGCCATTCCAGCAATTGTTTTTATGTTAGGACTTACAGCTGCAACTTTTGCAACTACAGATTCCGCTTTAACAGCATTAACAACTTCGTTTTGTGTTGACTTTTTAAGTTTCTCTAAAAAAGAGGATATTAACTCAGCTTCATCCATTCGAAACAGACATCTTGTGCATGTAGGTTTTTCTTTACTTATGTTTCTTGTTGTAGTTCTATTTAATATAGTGAACAATGCAGCTGTTGTTAGTGCAATTTTCACAGTAGCATCGTATACCTACGGGCCATTACTCGGTCTTTATGGATTTGGCCTGTTTTTAAAGAATAGAGGTGTAAAAGATAAACTGGTACCCATTATCTGTATACTATCTCCGGCGATTTGCTTTTTCTTAAATGCAAATTCAAAAATAGTAATGGGTGGTTATGTTTTTGATAATGAGCTGATTGTTGTCAATGGATTGATAACGTTCATTGGCTTATTAATAATTAGCAAACCACAAACTACAAAAACCCAATTTTAATTCGATAAATGACCCAATGAGTATAGACGATAAGCTAAGAAATGCATTTGAGAATAAGAATTGGCAGGAAATAAAGGTTACTGACTCTTGGCAAATATTCAAGATCATGTCTGAATTTGTGGATGGTTTTGAAAAGCTTGCTAAAATAGGACCCTGTGTTTCCATTTTTGGATCTGCAAGAACGGCACACGAAAATAAATACTATAAAATAGCTGAAGATTGCGCCCGCATACTAACTGAACGTGGCTATGGTGTAATTTCAGGTGGTGGTCCTGGCATTATGGAGGCAGCCAATAAAGGCGCTTTTGAGACAGGTGGTAAATCTGTTGGTTTAAATATCGACCTCCCTTTTGAACAATTTCATAATAAATATATTGACCGCGACAAAATTTTGGAATTTGATTACTTCTTTGTTAGAAAAGTAATGTTCATGAAATACTCACAAGGGTTTATTGTATTACCAGGAGGATTTGGAACAATGGATGAGCTATTTGAAGCATTGACTTTAATTCAAACCGGAAAAGTAGCACGATTCCCAATTGTATTAGTGGGTAAAAACTACTGGTCAGGATTAATGGACTGGGTAAAGAGCACGATGCTTGACGTAGAGAATAATATCAAAGAAGATGATCTTAATCTGTATCGGCTGGTTGATACCGCAGAGGAAGCCACAGAACATATCTTCAGATTCTATGATAAATATGTTTTGAAACCGAATTTTTAATGCCATTCAAGAAATAGTAGCATTAAATTTAATAAGAGTAAACCAAAAAAAGCAAAAAGGCTATAAATAAAAAGATCGGGCCTTGGCCCGATCTTTTTCAATTCTATAAATATTTAGATTATCCCAAGTAAGATTTCAAGATCTTACTTCTAGAAGTATGGCGTAAACGCTGTAAAGCTTTGTCTTTAATTTGACGAACACGCTCACGAGTCAGGTTAAATTTTTCACCAATTTCTTCAAGAGATAGTGGATGATTGGTACTTAGCCCGAAGAATAAAACAATTATTTCACGTTCTCTTTCAGTTAGCGTTGACAATGAACGTTTAATCTCTTCAGATAAAGACTCATTGATCAAATTACTATCTGTATTGGGATCACTATTCTCAAGAACATCTAGCAACGTGTTTTCTTCTCCTTGTACAAAAGGTGCATCCATTGAAACATGGCGACCAGAGTTACTCAGTGTGTCAGAAATTTTTTCAACAGTTGTTTCAAGATTCTCAGCTAATTCTTCAGGAGATGGCTCACGCTCAAACTCCTGTTCAAGTCTTGAAAAAGCTTTACTAATCTTACTCAGTGAACCCACTTGATTCAAGGGCAAACGAACAATTCGGGATTGCTCTGCAATAGCCTGTAAAATTGATTGACGAATCCACCAAACAGCATACGAAATAAACTTGAACCCTTTAGTTTCATCAAAACGTTTTGCTGCTTTGATCAGTCCCAAGTTTCCTTCATTTATCAAATCACCCAAGGTAAGACCTTGATTCTGATATTGCTTTGCAACCGAAACCACAAAACGTAGATTGGTTTTTGTCAAACGCTCTAGAGCTGCCTGATCGCCCTCTCTAATCTTTTGGGCAAGAATTACTTCTTCTTCGGCTGTAATTAGATCTACCTTACCAATTTCGTGCAAATACTTGTCTAGTGACTGAGATTCACGATTGGTAATCGATTGGGTTATTTTGAGTTGTCTCATTTATGAATAGATACGCTGTATTAAAGTGTGCAAATTTAAATAAAATCTGCAAGCTAAGCGATTTTTTTTATCGAAAAATAACTGATTTTTAAGAATTTAGGACTAAATATTGAGATTTTCTATACCACAAAAATCATTCCACAACTTGCATTTCGGGATAATAAACACTAATAAAGTATTTCTATTTTTAATAGATACGGCTATGTCAAATTTCTGTCCCTGAACCAGACATCATCCGGAATCGAATTATAATTCTCCATAAGCGCAACAAGGCTTCCTGGATTATCATGAGATAAAACTAATTCCCGATTAATTGGCTTCAGGAATTTCTGATCAACCATCCTATCCATCTGCAAAAGTAATGGATCGTAAAAGCCTCCTACATTTAATAATCCGATAGGGTTATTATGAAGGCCTAACTGCAACCAAGTAAGCACCTCAAAAAACTCTTCCATGGTTCCAAATCCGCCAGGCATGGTTATTATTCCATCCGAAATATCAGCCATTTTCTGTTTTCGCTGATGCATATTTTCGGTAATAATTAGCTCTGTAAGTCCGGTATGGCCAACCTCCTTATCCATCAAAAACTGTGGAATTACTCCAATAGCTCTTCCACCACGAACCAACATTGCATCTGCAATAAGGCCCATTACACCAACCCTACCTCCGCCAAACACTAAGGTGATATCTTTCTGTACAAAAACATCAGCCAAATCTTCTATTGCCTTAAGCAACACAGGATCCCCATTAAAATTTGCACCACAGAAAACGGAAATTGATTTCATAGATTAGTGGTTAGTAATTAGTAGTTAGTAATTAGTAGTTAGTAGTTAGTACAGATTTGTATTAATAATTCAACTTTTAGCTTATAACTTACAACTTATTACTTATTACTTTGACCTTTTAACTTAATACTTATAACCTATAACTTATAACTTAAAACTTACCTACTATAGTTAGGCGCTTCTTTAGTGATGGTAATATCATGAGGATGGCTTTCGCGCATTCCAGCGGCCGTAATTTTAACGAACCTTGCATTTTGAAGATCATCGATTGTTGCCGCACCGCAATATCCCATACTTGCTCTTAATCCACCTATAAGCTGATACATTACCTCTGCAAGAGATCCTTTGAAAGGCACACGACCAACAATACCTTCGGGAACCAATTTTTTAATATCATCTTCCACATCCTGGAAATAACGATCTTTTGAACCTTGTTCCATGGCTTCAATAGAACCCATTCCGCGGTATGATTTAAACTTCCTGCTCTCGTAAATAATGGTCTCGCCCGGCGATTCTTCAACTCCGGCAAATAAAGATCCAGCCATGATCGTACTGGCGCCTGCAGCAATTGCTTTTGCAATATCTCCAGTTTGTTTGATACCTCCATCGGCAATCACCGGCACCCCCCTGCCCTTAAGCGCTTTTGCACACTCATAAACCGCATACAATTGGGGTACACCAACACCTGCAATAATTCTGGTGGTACAAATAGACCCGGGGCCAATCCCAACTTTAACAGCATCAGCGCCCGCATCAGCCAATGCAAGTGCAGCCTCGCCAGTTGCAATATTTCCAACTACTACCTGTAAATCAGGATATTTTGCTTTTACATCTTTCAATTTTTGAATAACTCCTCTAGAATGCCCGTGTGCAGTGTCAATAGTGATCACATCTACTCCGGCTTTAACCAAAGCATCCACTCGCTCAATGGTATCCGGGGTAACCCCAACTGCTGCACCAACCCGCAATCGTCCATGCTCATCTTTACACGCATTTGGAAAATTTTTGAATTTCTGAATATCCTTAAATGTGATCAGACCGGTTAAATAACCATTTTTATCTACTACTGGAAGTTTCTCGATTTTATAATCTTGTAGAATTTCTTCTGCTTGTTTTAAGGTTGTGCCCTCTGGTGCCGTGATCAAATTTTCACTGGTCATCACATCCTTTACTGGACGTTTCATGTCTTTTTGAAAACGAAGATCACGGTTAGTAATAATACCTACCAATTTTCGGTCTGGAGAGATTACCGGAATCCCACCGATCTTATAATCTTTCATAATCAGAAAGGCATCTGAAACTAATGCATTAACATCAAGGGTTACTGGATCCTGAATAATTCCGCTTTCGGAACGCTTTACCTTGCGAACCTCTTCTGCCTGCTGCGCAATACTCATATTTTTATGAAGCATCCCTATTCCGCCTGCCTGAGCAATTGCAATTGCAAGACCTGATTCTGTAACCGTATCCATAGCTGCCGAAACAATAGGAACATTCAGTTTTATTTTACGAGTAAAATAAGTGCTGGTATCAACATCACGTGGTAAAACTTCGGAATAAGCTGGGATTAATAGTACATCGTCGTAGGTTAGACCTTCTGCAACGAATTTTTCTGGATCTAAATGCATAGCAAATAATTGAGGGGTTATTACTTGCAGGGCAAATATAGAAATAAATACTGAAAATGCGAATTTGGATTTGAATCAGAAAGTACCACATCTGATTCGAAACTTTTAAAACGGGCTTATGAATCAGTTATCCCATTATCATTTCTTTCCAACGATTACTTTTTCAAACGAATTAAAATTTAAATACTGATTAGCAAGTGCTTGAACTTCTGCAGGTCCGATATTTCTTACTGTATTGATATAATTCTTATAATAATCATAGTCTAGGCCTGAAAAATAAACATTTTTAAATTTATCTGCATGAGATAGTGCATTCTCCAAACTCCCTAGCATTGAACCCAGCATATAATTCCTTACCAGAGCCAATTCACCTTCTGTTACAGGCTGCTCTTTTAATAGTGTGATCTCTTTTTCGATCTCAGTTAATGTAGCCGAACACACCTCTGCGCCCACCTCTGAGGCAATAAAAAAGTATCCAGTATTTTTCATTGAAACTAATGCAGAACCAATACCATAGGTAAATCCCTTGTCTTCACGAATATTGGCCATTAATCTGGAACCAAAATATCCTCCAAAAATTGTATTTAAAACCTGTAGCCCTGGAAAATCAGCATGTTTCCGGTTAATTGATACTTGTCCAATTCGGATGGCAGATTGCAAGGCATCCGCCCTTTCTAGAAAATGCTCTTGACCAGAACCCATGGCAAATTTAAATTCATTCTCCTTTACATCAACTGAATTATCCCAATCGCTTCCAAAGTGTTTGTCTATAAGCGTAATCGTATCCTCATTAACCTTTCCTGAGATAATAACTGTGCAATTTTTAGGCTGGTATGCCAACTTAAAATAGGCACTTAACTGATCTCTACTCAACTTATCATAATCGGTAGCTGCAATATCATAGCCATACAGCGTATCACCAAACAAAACATGGCTAAATGTTTTACGGCTCAGAAAATCGTTTTTTTCTAAACTTACACTCAACTTTTGCTTTTGATTGCGTATCAGGGTATCGAGTTCAACTTGTGGAAAGATCGAATCTGAAATAATAGCCTTTACAATGGGTAAAGTATTTGCCAAATGTTTGTTTAACGTAAATAAGGTTACCGTTGAATGATCGTTTGCATATTCTGTCTGAAGAAATGCTCCATAGTAATCAATTTTATCAGCAATTTGGGTTGAACTAAGCTCTGAAGTACCCTCATTCAACATCGTATTCGTTGCGAATGTCTGCAAGGGTTTAGCAGGATCGTAATTACTATTAGAGAAGATAAATTCTATACGTACAAGATCTTGCTCTCCACCATCAATACTGAATAGTTTTAATCCATTGGCCAGTACCAGAGGTTTAGCCCTGATTAGCTCTATATTCTCAACTTCACCATAAACCGGTGCAAGCGCTCTATCAATCATATTAATTAGCTAAATAGTATAAAGTTGATGAATTTTCTTTTCGAAATATCTGTTTTGCCTGTGAACGAATTTCTTCAGAATTTACATCCAGGTACTTTTGCGTTTCTAAATTCAAATCATTGGCATCTCCAAGCAGTTCGAAATAGGCAAGGTTCATGGCTTTATCAAGCAGGCTCATTTCAGAAAAAACCATGGTCGATTCCATTTTGTTTTTAACCTTAGCCAGCTCCGCTTCTGATACTAATTCGGTGCTGATCCGATCCAACTCCTCCCAAATGGCCTCTTCAGCTGCATTCATGGATACTCCAGGCAGGGGCTTCCCTTCAACAACAAACAATCCAGCATCCAAACTACCCGTGAGATAAGCATTGATATCACTAAATAACTTCTTGTCTTTTAATAAATTACGGAACAATCTGGATGAATTACCTCTTGAAAGAATATCTGAAATCAGATCGGCCGCATAATAACCTTGCTCGGTACGTGCTGGCATATGAAACACCTTATATAATGCATCTAAAGGTACATTCGCTTGAACGGTCTCTTTTCTTTCGTCGGTCTGATTATCTTCCTTAGCTAACAACCGGGGCAGTTTCTTGCCCGCAGGAATAGTTCCAAACCATTTTTCAGAAAGCCTTTTTACCTCTTCAAGTTTCACATCCCCACCAACCACCATAATGGCATTTGAAGGATTATAATGACGATTAAAAAAGGCTTTAACATCATCAATATTTGCATTTTCAATGTGTTCAAGCGACTTACCAATGGTTGCCCATTGATATGGATGTTGCTTATAAGCCATTGGCCTTAATTTAAGCCATACATCACCATAAGGTTGGTTAAGATACCGTTGCTTAAACTCTTCGCACACCACATTTCGTTGTACTTCTAAGCTTTTTTCAGAAAAAGCAAGGCTCAGCATTCTGTCGCTTTCGAGCCAAAAGGCAGTTTCAAGGTTTACAGAAGGAAGTGTTATGTAATAATTGGTAATATCATTACTTGTGAAGGCATTATTCTCGCCACCTACCCGCTGTAAAGGTTCATCATAGGATGGAATATTGACAGAGCCCCCAAACATAAGATGTTCAAACAAATGGGCAAAGCCAGTTTGATCAGGATGTTCATCTCTTGCGCCTACATCATACAGAATATTTACAACCGCCATTGGAGTTGTTGGGTCTTCATGTACCAGTACTTTAAGGCCATTTGCAAGAGTAAAGCGTTCGAAAGAAACCATAGAGCTGAAAAAAAATTAGAAAACAAATTTACGAAATTTTTAAAGCAGAATGAACGTCTTATCATGTATTTAAATAGCATGAATGTCAATTAAATGCAAGAAGAAAGCATAAAATAATTTATTGATTGTCATATTGACCAAATTACTATTTGAGTACTACCTTCCTTAACAAATTCTCTGTTATATTTGACAATGAATATTTCTGAACTGCTGTTACGGGCGGCAAATTTTGAATTTCTTTCTGCTGAACAAGGTTTATTCCTTTTCAAAAATGCATCAACTTCCAACTTGATGTATACCGCCAATGAGCTCCGTAAAAAGCAAGTTCCACATAATAAAGTAACCTGGATTATTGACCGCAATGTAAATACAACCAATGTGTGTATTGCCAATTGTAAATTCTGCAATTTTTTTAGAAGGCCAGGTCATGATGAAAGCTATATCACTGATATTGAAACTTATAAGATCAAGATCGAAGAAACTTTCCGTTTTGGAGGCGATCAGCTTTTATTACAGGGCGGGCATCATCCTGATCTGGGTTTGCAATTCTATGTCGATCTTTTCAAACAACTCAAGCAATTATATCCTACCCTTAAATTACACTCGTTAGGTCCGCCTGAAATTGCCCACATCGCTAAACTTGAAGGCATTAGTCATACCGAGGTATTAAAGGCTTTAATGGCCGCAGGGCTTGATTCCTTACCCGGCGCAGGGGCAGAAATATTGAATGACCGGGTACGGAGATTGATCTCCAAAGGCAAATGTGGCGGGCAAGAATGGCTAGATGTGATGCGTGCTGCGCATCAATTAGGTTTAACCAGCTCAGCAACCATGATGTTTGGGCATGTAGAAACACTAGAAGAACGTTTTGAGCATTTAGTTTGGCTACGTGAAGTACAGGCAGAAAAACCGGCCGATGCCAAAGGATTTATCGCCTTTATTCCATGGCCTTTTCAGGATGATGGAACACTACTCAAGAAAGTAAGGGGTATTACCAATCAGGTAACTTCTGACGAATATATCAGAATGATTGCGTTGAGCCGTATCATGTTACCCAATGTGAAAAATATTCAGGCATCTTGGTTAACGGTTGGAAAGCAGGTTGCCCAAATCTGTTTACATGCCGGCGCCAATGATTTTGGTTCAATTATGATCGAAGAAAATGTGGTTTCTGCCGCAGGCGCCCCGCACCGCTTTACCTCTCAGGGTATCCAGGATTCGATACGCGAAGCAGGATTTGAGCCTCAGCTCAGAACTCAGCAATATGAGTTCAGAGATTTGCCTCAAATGACCGAACAACAGGTGATTGGGTACTGATACTCAAAATAACATACCGTTTACTCATTTATATTGCATTTTTGTTTTAATTACGTATATTTTAGTAAGTGTTAGTAATCATGATAATATGTCAATAAACGCACTTATAGTTGACGATGATGAATTTTCACGTCAATCCTTATTTTTCCTTCTTAGCGAGCATTTCCCTGAAGTCAAAATCAAAGGCATAGCACAATCAGTTGCAGAAGCAAGAAAAATGTTAAAATCAGTTGAAATTGATTTAGTTTTTCTTGACATAGCTATGCCAATTGAAGACGGATTTAAACTGTTACCGGACCTGCAGAAAGCAAACTCATTTGTCATTTTTACAACTGGCTTTGATCAATATGCATTAAGAGCATTAAAGGCTAGTGCAATTGATTATTTATTAAAACCCATTAAGATTATCGAACTAAAAAATGCAGTATTAAAAGTTATTAATTTGAGACCCCAAATTGGTAACGACCAATTAATTTCAGATAATTTCAAAGCACAACTCCACAGTCTTGAAGAAAATCTCAGCGATATTGAAAAGATTAATAAGATCAACCTGCCAAATTCAAA
>CAIJME010000181.1 GCA_903821625.1 uncultured Sphingobacteriales bacterium
CGGGAATCGAAATTGAAACTAAATCAGTAGCGGGAATCTAATCATGAGAAAAGAAGAAAAACACGAAGTTGTTCTTGCTTTAACAGAGACGATTGCTGAGTATGGTAATTTTTATATTACCGACACCGCAAACCTGTCTGTAGCAAAAGTAAATGATATTCGCCGCAAATGTTTCGAGAATGGTATCAAAATGCAGGTAGCTAAAAACAAACTGATCAGAAAGGCCATGGAGGCATCTGAAGGTGATTTTAGTGAGATGTTTGAAGTACTAAAAGGATCATCATCTATTTTATTCTCAAAGTCAGCTAATGCTCCGGCAAAGTTGATCAAGCAATTGAGAAGAACTGGTGATAAACCGGTACTTAAAGCTGCATATATTGATTCATCAATTTTCATTGGCGATAATCAGTTAGAGGCCCTGGTAAACCTTAAATCTAAGGAAGAATTAGTGGCTGACATCATTGCATTGCTACAATCTCCAGCTAAAAATGTTATTGCAGGCTTACAGTCTGGCGGTAATAAACTTGCAGGAATTGTTAAAACATTACAAGAAAGAGGTTAACGGGCACCTAAAAGTTCGATTAAATTATTCAAGTACAGAAATTTTAAAATTAAAATAAAATGGCAGATTTAAAATCGTTTGCTGAGCAATTAGTAAACTTAACAGTAAAAGAAGTTAACGAATTAGCTCAAATACTTAAAGATGAGTATGGAATTCAGCCTGCTGCAGCAGCAGTAGCAGTAGCAGCAGTTGGTGGTGGTGGTGATGCACCAGCAGCAGCAGCAGAACAAACTTCTTTCGATGTAATATTGAAAGAAGCAGGTGGTGCTAAATTAGGAGTTGTAAAACTTGTAAAAGACCTAACCGGTCTAGGTTTGAAAGAAGCTAAGGATTTAGTTGATGGAGCACCAAAAGAAGTGAAAACTGGTGTTGATAAAGCAGAAGCTGAGTCATTGAAAAAAGCATTAGAAGAAGCTGGTGCTACTGTTGAGATTAAGTAATTCTTAACTCATAAATTATGGTTTAGACCCCGATTTTCGTCGGGGTCTATTGCCATTTGTATAATACCCATTGTGTGTATGATCTACATCGCCCTAATATTGGCAGAAAAGGTCGCAGTTTATTTACTAAACTAAATTTTCAATCCCTTGGCAAACAAAATTAAGCACAACGAAAGAGTAAATTTTGCTACCAGTAAGCATGTAATGGATTATCCTGATTTTCTGGATGTCCAGTTACAATCTTTCAAGGAATTTTTTCAGCTTGAAACCACATCAGACAACCGCCATCAGGAAGGTTTGTTTAAAGTTTTCTCCGAAAATTTTCCGATCTCTGATTCAAGAAATATATTCGTTTTAGAATTTCTTGATTATTTCATTGATCCCCCTCGCTATGACATACATGAGTGTATTGAGCGTGGATTAACGTATAGTGTCCCTTTAAAGGCTAAGCTTCGCTTATCTTGTAATGATGCGGAACATGAAGATTTTGAAACAATAGTTCAGGATGTTTATTTGGGAACTATCCCATACATGACTCCTAAAGGAACCTTTGTGATCAATGGCGCTGAGCGCGTTATCGTTTCTCAATTACATCGCTCTCCGGGAGTGTTCTTCGGCCAAAGCCGTCACACCAACGGAACCAAATTGTATTCAGCCCGTGTAATTCCTTTCAAAGGTTCCTGGATCGAATTTGCAACAGACGTTAATAATGTCATGTATGCATACATTGATCGTAAGAAAAAATTTCCGGTTACCACCTTATTGCGTGCTATCGGTTATGATTCTGATAAGGATATTCTTGAATTATTCGAATTAGCGGACGAAGTAAAAGTTAGCAAATCTGGTTTGAAAAAAGCCGTAGGTCGCAAACTTGCAGCAAGAGTGCTCAAGAAGTGGGTCGAAGATTTTGTGGATGAAGATACCGGTGAAGTTGTTTCAATTGATCGTAATGAGATCATTATGGAACGTGAAACCGTTTTAGAAGACGAGCATATCGATATGATCATCGAAGCTGGAGTTAAAACCATTATCCTTACCAAAGAGGATGCTGTAAACAGCGGTGATTATACCATTATATATAATACTTTACAAAAAGATACGTCAAACTCTGAGAAGGAAGCGGTAGAACATATCTATCGTCAATTACGTAATGCTGAACCACCTGATGAAGAAACAGCGCGTGGTATCATCGATCGTTTATTCTTCTCTGATAAGAGATATGATCTTGGTGATGTGGGTCGTTACCGCATCAATCGTAAATTGAAATTAAGTACTCCTGTTGAAACTAAGGTTTTAACCAAGCAGGATATCATTGCCATTGTTAAGTATCTGATTAAATTGATCAATTCTAAAGCAGAGGTGGATGATATTGATCACTTGTCAAACCGTCGTGTACGTACCGTTGGTGAACAACTATATGCACAGTTCGGTGTTGGTCTTGCTCGTATGGCTCGTACCATTCGTGAACGAATGAATATTCGTGATAACGAAGTATTCACACCAACTGACTTGATCAATGCACGTACATTATCCTCAGTAATCAACTCGTTTTTTGGAACGAATCAGTTGTCACAGTTCATGGACCAAACCAATCCTCTTGCAGAGATCACGCACAAGCGTCGACTCTCAGCCTTAGGCCCAGGTGGTCTTTCTCGTGAGCGTGCAGGTTTTGAGGTTCGTGACGTTCATTATACCCATTATGGCCGTTTATGTACTATTGAAACTCCTGAGGGACCAAATATTGGTTTGATATCTTCTCTTTGTGTTCATGCCAAGATCAATAACCTTGGTTTTATCGAAACTCCTTATCGTAAGGTTGAAGATGGTCGTGTTGTAGTTGAAGAACCTGTAATTTACCTTTCTGCAGAAGATGAAGAAGGAAAAACTATTGGTCAGGCAAATGCAGTATACGATGATAAAGGTAATTTTGAAACGCCAAGTGTAAAGGCACGTTATGAAGGTGACTTCCCTATAATTGAGCCTAAGAAGTTAGATTTAATGGACATTGCTCCAAATCAAATTACTTCTATTGCTGCATCATTGATTCCTTTTCTGGAGCATGATGATGCTAACCGTGCATTGATGGGATCTAACATGCAACGTCAGGCTGTGCCTTTATTACGTCCTGAAGCACCGATTGTCGGAACTGGTCTTGAAGGCCGTGTAGCACGTGATTCACGTACACTTATTAATGCTGAAGGCACTGGGGTTGTTGAATATGTAGATGCCAATGAGATTCGCATTCGCTATGAAAGAAATGAGGATGATGTTCTTGTATCTTTTGAAGGTGAAGTTAAATCATATCGACTGATCAAGTTCAAGAAAACCAACCAGAGTACATGTATCAACCTGAAGCCTATTGTAAGAAAAGGTCAGAAAGTTGAAAAAGGACAGGTTCTTTGTGAAGGTTATGCAACTCAGGATGGAGAATTAGCATTAGGAAGAAATCTTAAAGTTGCATTCATGCCTTGGCAAGGATTTAACTTTGAGGATGCGATTGTAATTTCAGAACGTGTTGTTTCACAAGATATCTTTACTTCTTTACACATTGAAGAATTTGAATTAGAAGTTCGTGATACAAAACGCGGTGAAGAAGAATTAACTCCTGATATTCCTAACGTTTCAGAAGAAGCTACTAAAGATCTTGACGAAAACGGTATTATCCGTGTTGGCGCAGAGATTAAAGAAGGTGATATTCTGATTGGTAAGATCACTCCGAAAGGAGAGTCTGATCCTTCGCCAGAAGAAAAATTGTTACGTGCAATTTTTGGTGACAAGGCAGGTGATGTAAAGGATGCATCGTTGAAAACTCCTCCATCTATTCATGGGGTAGTTATCGATACTAAATTATTTTCCCGTGCTAAGAAAACTACTAAACAAGAAGAGAAAGCTCTTATTGAGAAGTTAGACCTTAAGCACAATAAAGCAGTTAAGGAATTGAAAGAAACCTTAATTGAGAAATTGTTCGTTATTGTGAATGGTAAAACATCACAAGGTGTATTTAATGTGTATAAAGAGCTGCTAGTAGCTAAAGGTGTAAAATTCACTCAGAAAATACTAACTGAACTTGAATTCGCAAACGTGAATCCAACTAAATGGACAACTGATGAAGATAAGAATGAGCTAATCAAACAAACTCTTCACAACTACAACATTAAGCTGAACGAAGAACTTGGTGCTTACAAGCGTGATAAGTTTGCAATCAGTGTAGGTGATGAGCTTCCATCAGGAATTGTACAAATGGCTAAAGTTTATGTTGCTAAAAAACGTAAGCTGAAAGTAGGTGATAAAATGGCGGGTCGGCACGGAAATAAGGGCATTGTTGCTAGAATCGTTCGCGATGAAGACATGCCTTTCCTTGAAGACGGAACTCCAGTGGATATTGTACTTAATCCACTTGGTGTGCCATCACGTATGAACCTTGGACAAATCTATGAGACTGTTTTAGGATGGGCTGGTAAAGAACTTGGAATGAAGTTCGCTACACCAATCTTTGACGGAGCATCTCATGATGAAGTTGAAGAATGGGTTGATAAAGCTGGAATTCCTAAGTCAGGAAGAACCTATCTATACAATGGTTTAACCGGAGATCGTTTTGATCAACAGACCACAGTTGGTATTATTTATATGCTAAAACTAGGTCACATGGTTGATGATAAAATGCACGCCCGTTCAATCGGACCATATTCATTGATTACGCAACAGCCATTGGGTGGTAAAGCTCAGTTTGGTGGTCAGCGTTTCGGTGAGATGGAGGTTTGGGCACTGGAAGCATTTGGTGCTGCCAACATCCTTCAGGAAATACTAACTGTTAAGTCTGATGATGTGGTAGGACGTGCAAAAACCTACGAAGCAATCGTTAAAGGTGAAAACCTTCCAACGCCATCAGTTCCTGAATCA
>CAIJME010000182.1 GCA_903821625.1 uncultured Sphingobacteriales bacterium
CATTGACTGGTGCGGCAATTACAGTCCCAGCCCTCGCAGAACCTCTCATAGCAGCAGGCGCAGCGGTAGCGTTTTGATTCTTTTTTGCTACAGAAAAAGAACTAGGCCCCCGCGGCTATGAGCGGAATGAAATTATGAAAGGCAGGAAGCTAACTCCAAACACAGGAAAATTTATATCAATGTATAACAAATCGTCCATTCACTGAACCTCCGTTCACCTCTCTTCCGCATTGACTGGTGCGGCAATGACAACCCTAGCCCTCGCAGAACCTTCCATAGCAGCAGGCGCAGCGGTAGCGTTTTGGTTCTTTTTTGCTACAGAAAAAGAACTAGGCCCCCGCGGCTATGAGCGGAATGAAATTACAAAATGCTTGGTGGGTACCACCAAGCATTATAAAATTTGTTTTTGCCTTTGGTCCAAGGGACTCCTTTGGAGCAAAGATTATTTGTGTCTTTTGTCTTGAAACAAAAGCCACCAATGCCGAAGCGCCCTTCAGCGCCGAGACCATGAAGACCTATAAAAAAAATAAAATCCTGAGTGTGCTGAATTCAATCAATTTGAGGTAGGATTTGTAGATTATTTTTTATTATTAAATTGCGACAATCAACCTAATCCAATTACCATTAATCATTAAGCAATGAAGAAACTCATCATAAACCTATTATTACTAATTTTTGTTGTTTCCTTGAATTCTTGTGCTACCATTCTTGGTGGAAAAGTCACTGAATATCAAAGAATTAAGCCATTGGCTGGAGAGCCTTCACGCAAGATTCGTGGGGTTGCCTTAGTAGCAGATATACTGTTATTCTGGCCCGGAGCAATAGTGGATTTTGCAACAGGAGCCATTTACCAGCCAGGCAAGGGAACCGAAGCGAAAAAGGCTGATACCAATAAGCCTAAAATATTGTAGCATAAAAACTCTTTTTTCGTGGAGTTTCCATCCAATATCAACATTGATTTTGCAGTACAACATTAATTTGCTGTTTTATAGTTTAAGCATTATACTAAACTGTACGGACAGATGGAATTACAAAAACTTACCCGGTATCAGATAATTTTTTACATAATCTTCAATCCCTGCTTCCAAACTAAAGAAATCAAGGCTATAACCGATTGACCTTAATTTTTCCATGCTGGCTTCAGTAAAATACTGATACTTTTCCCGGATATCTTCTGGAGTAGGAACAAATGAGATGGAAACCGGTGTATTCATTGCATGGAATGTATTCGTTGCTAGGTCAAGAAATGTTCTTGCTTTGCCAGTTCCAAGATTGTAAATCCCGGAATTTTTGCGGTGCTGCATCATAAAATACAAGACGTTTACCACGTCTTTGATATACACAAAATCACGCATCTGTTCACCATCCTTAAATTCTGGATTATGCGATTGAAATAATTTCATGGAACCTGTTTCGCGGATCTGATTGAAGGTATGAAATATCACGGAGGCCATTCTTCCCTTATGATATTCATTCGGACCATACACATTGAAAAACTTCAGTCCTGCCCAGAAATATGGTTTCTTTTCCTGCTTTAAAGCCCAGTTATCGAAATCATTTTTCGACTCGCCGTAAGGATTCAGGGGTTTCAGCAATGGAATCTTCGATTCATCATCATCATATCCCTGTTCTCCTAATCCGTAGGTAGCGGCCGAAGAGGCGTAAACGAAAGGAAGTCCAAATTCAGTGCAGATATTCCAGATAGTCTTGGTATAATCTAGGTTCAGACGATTAAATAATTCCCTGTCCATTTCTGAGGTATCCGTGCGCGCACCAATATGAAACACAAACTGCACGTGAAGCTGATTTTCAATTAGCCAATCAGCAAAAACATCTCGTTCTACTTGTTTGGAATAGCGCTTACCCTCGAAATTTTTATTTTTGATCTCACTAGAAAAATCATCAACTAGCACCAGATCATAAAAACCTTCGTCGTTTAGTTTTTGAACCAAACCACTTCCGATAAATCCTGCTGCTCCTGTAATAATGATCATGCTAAATGATTAATTCTATTTGTACAATTATAAGAATAAGTTTTGTTTCGTTTCGGGGATGATTCCTAGTTTGTGTGCTTCGTCAAAGAACGTATGTACTGCTTTTCTTCCCACCTCGCCTAAATCAATTGAAAATTTATTGACATAAAGTTCAATGTGCTTATTGATCACCTCTTTACTCATTTCTTGCGAAAGTGAGCAGATAAAATCCATTCCAGATTCCGGATGATCAAAAGCATAGTTAACACTTCGTTTAATGATGCGGTTTACTTTTTGTTTTATATTTTCAGGAAGCTCTCTTTTAACCATAATACCACCTAAGGGAATCGGTCCCTGCGTCAGATTTTCCCAAAATTCGCCTAAATCGATAATCTTTTTCAGACCTTTTTCTTGGTAAGTGAAGCGATTTTCATGGATGATCACACCCATATCAATCTGATGATTCAATAAGGCTGATTCAATTTCATTAAATTTCATTTCAACCTTATTTTTCGCTTCAGGGAAGGCCAGACTAAGTAGAAAATTGGCAGTAGTATATTTGCCGGGAATGCCAATGCGGAGGTC
>CAIJME010000183.1 GCA_903821625.1 uncultured Sphingobacteriales bacterium
AAACAATAACATCAAACAGAAAACGTTTTAATATCGATTTAACGTATATTCAAAGGAAACATTACTACTAATTTTCCGTTTGATCTGGTATCTTTAATGGTTCCAGAGATTGATATAAAAAAATCCATTGGTGATATTAACCAATTTTGTATTTTTAACGAATTATTGAGCCAATTACATCAAAAAGAATGAAACGAATTATCATATATTTTTCAGCAGGACTATTTCTACTTGGAATTACAACCTCCTGTAACAAAACCACAAGCAAGTCTTCCTCAAAAACGGGCATGGCTTACAATAATAAGTATAATGGCAGCTTTGAGGTTAACGGCAAAATTAAAGGTGGACCAGGCCCGGGACTAATCGCAATTGAAGGTGGTACTTTTGTTATGGGTGGAAGCCTTAACCAGGATCTGGGATATGAGTTTGATAATGTTAAGCGGAGAGTAACGGTAGCTTCCTTTTACATAGATGAAACTGAGGTTGCAAACGTCGATTGGTTGGAGTACTTACATTGGATTAAACGCACCTATCCAAATGATGCTGAATATTACTACAATGCTCTTCCTGATACACTTGTATGGAGACAGCCACTTTCATACAATGAACCTTATGTAAATAATTACCTTAGACATCCCGCATTCCGAGATTATCCAGTTGTAGGAATAACTTGGGAGCAGGCAAATGACTATTGCGTTTGGCGCACAGACCGTGTAAATGAAGAAATACTTAGAAAAGGTGGTTATTTGGTTGACTACAAAACCCTTGCAGGTGGCGGCAAAGCTGGGGCTCCTGCAATTGCACCTACTTCAAAAGAGCCCTTCAATACAGACATTTATTTGAATGGACAATTTCGTGGCGAAGGTGTTGATGGCAAAAAAATGATAAAAGATCTTAACCCTAATGCAGTAGTAAGTGGTGCAACAACTGGTAAATCTGGGCCAGTAAGGCCTGTTCGTGTTGAAGATGGAGTGTTGAAACAACCTTATCGCTTACCAACTGAAGCAGAATGGGAATATGCTGCTTTGGCTTTAGCAGGCAATACTGAATATGAAAATATTGCCGATGGAAGAATTTATCCATGGAATGGGCTTGGTGTTCGTTCACCTAAAAAACGTACTCAGGGTATGATATTAGCCAATTTTAAACGTGGCGAAGGTGATAACATGGGAACAGGTGGATACCTTAATGACAAAGCCGATATTACCGGTCCCGTAAGAAATTATACCCCAAATGACTTCGGATTATATAACATGGCAGGTAATGTGAACGAATGGACTGCTGATGTTTACAGGAAATTAAGCTTTGAAGATTTTTCGGATTTCAACCCTTTTCGTGGTAACGAATTCGTAAATAAACAATTATCTAACCGAGAAAAAGGTGTTTATGCTAAAGATAAATATGGCCGCCCGATCAAAGATCCTGCAAAGTCTGGTAAAAAACAAAAATGGTCTGAAATACAAAGCAATGTTGCTACGGTTGATTCATCTTCACTAGCCAGAAAGGCTTATAAAGCTGACTTTAGAGGTCATCTTGATACTGTAAATAACAGTCTCTACGGTACAACCACCCTTGTGAACGATCGTTCAAGAGTTTTTAAAGGAGGTTCATGGAATGACAGAGCTTATTGGTTAAATCCTGCTACACGAAGATTCATGCAGCAAGATGAAACAAGTGCAGAAATTGGATTCCGATCAGCAATGACCTTAGTTGGTGCACCTGAAATTTTCAGTAAGGGAAAACCGCAGTTCACCAAGTTTAAATCAAAAGCCAAGAGTAAATAGGTCTTTCAAACTCTTAAAATTCTTTTATCATAAAAACACCTTTATATAAAATATATAAAGGTGTTTTTTTTAGGATTGATATTAGGAATCGTACTATCTTGTTAAAAGTTATATAGCACGTTCATCCACAAGCTCCTGCCCACAGCATTAATTCCACTTCCATGCGTACGATAATCTACATTGAATAAATTCTGAGCACTTAATTTTAAATGTGCCTTACCAAAAGAATAACCAGAATAAATATTCAATACCTTCCATCCTGGTGTACCATTAAGCGGAATGCGGTTATCATCTCTATCTCCCTGAGCTAAACGGTCTTGCTTATCGGCCCAGGATAATTCGCCCTTAACATACAGCTTTGTTATTTTATATTTCATAGAAATATTTCCATTAAACGGTGGCACCCTTCTTAAAGGCTCAGATTTTGAAAGATTCTGCCCATGATTAAAGGATGCAAACATATCAAAAGAAAAATTTTGGCTGGCCTGCCAACCAAGAAATCCCTCTACTCCTTTAATTAAAGCTTTTTCCGTATTCTCCTTTCTATATACTTTATAGCCATCAATTATCTGAGCGGTTTGAATCCTAGTAATAAGGTCCATCATTTTATTGCGGTATAAAGCTGCGCCAAGAGTCAGCTTTTTTGAAGCATACTTATACCCCAGCTCAGAATTATAGCTTTTTTCAGGCTTTAAGGAATAAGATGGGAGTTCATATCTAAAGTCTACTATTCCTAATGTACCCATATCATCGATATTCGGAGCCCGATATCCGGTGTTCAGAGAAACATATAGATGATGATCTTGCAAGGTGTAATTAAGTCCTGTATTCCAGACAAAAGCACCTGGAGATACTTGCAGCTCACCGAGGTCTTTGTCAAATATGGAAGCCTTTAGCCAATTATACCTGATCCCTGCTTCAGCATTAAATCCTGCAAGCTCTAGGTGATGAAGAGAATATAAAGAAGTATTCAAATACGATGAATTATTGGGATAGAGTCCGCGAAGCGTTGTCAATGCTCCACTCTGACTGTTGGTGTTATTCCGGATACTATTAATTTTATCACTGTAATATTCTAGCCCACTATTTGCTGTCCAAAAGGTTGAAAGGTTAGAGAATATTTCTGCCGAAAGATTGGAAGAGCTTACTTTATCTCTTTCAAATCCGGCAATAAAACTTGAGTTTTTCTGATTGTTTCTTTCTTCAATGGTATGGTTCAGGGAGCCAGTAATATTAATTTCATTAAAAATCGGACTAGACTGTAACATCCTGAATTTTACATAACTCAGGTTCCTGCCCTGAACACCCATCTTATTGACCTTAAAATTCTCAAGTCTGACCTTATGAAAAACATCCACATCATTTTGCTGTACAAATTGATTAGCAATACTTATTTCTGCCCGTTCTGAAAGCTTTAATTTAAGCTTTAAACTTGCATCAGACTCACTATAGCCTGATGGCGATTGTCTTCCTGTTGTATCTCCACCAATTAGATCTCCGAAATTTTTCAATCCAAGCACTCCTGAAAAAACCAATTTAGAAGATGAATACACAAATTCGGAACTCCCAGATTTCTCCATACTTCCGCTTCCATAGCGCGCACTCACACTACCTTTAAAATTTTTACTCTCCGAAAAACCGGGATCTTTGGTAAAAACCTGTATAACTCCACCTATTGCATCTGAGCCATACTGAACGGAACCACTTCCCCTTAATACCTCAATTTTATCAATAGAGAATGGATCTACCGTATTTAAATACTGATTGGGACCATATCTGAAGGTTGAATTATTCATTCGTATACCGTCTACCAATAAGAGCGTTTGATTACCGGTCAATCCTCTAATAAAGGGCGAGCCGCCACCGTGATTTGTTTTTTGAACAAATACCCCCGGTATAATACTTAATGATTCTGGTGTAGATCTTGGAATATTATCTGATTGAGAAGGTCTGCTTAAAATACTGGATGCAAATGGCAATTTCAAGCTAGAAGTATTCCTTCTCGATGCTGAAACCACTTCTATTTCGGACAGTAAATTTATAGTTTCGATCAGTGGAACTTGAAGATCTAAAAATTGATCGGGTTTAAGCTCAAAAACAACAGTATAGTTTTCATAACCTACTCTACTTGCCTTCAGACTATAACGTCCTGGCGAAAGTTCTTTTAAAAACTGTCCATTGTCATCAGAAGCAAAGGTATAAGAGCCAGAACCTTCAAGTTTAATAGTTACTCCTGAAAGGCTAGTCTTCGTATCTCTATTAAAAACCTTTCCCCCTAAATTCTGTGCGAATACAGGAAGAGTTATCGCAATTAAAAAAATAGTCAAAAAGTGTTTTTGCATTTCCGATTTAGCTTGACTTGTTCGAGCATTTTAATTCTGATCTTTTGTAAATACTTGATTTAATCGTCCTTCTTCTTTTGTTCAAGTTTCACAAATGCACTTCTACGCGGAGCAGGCATAATGGAATCTTCACCTTTAACAGATTTCCAAACAACCTCATTCAGGTCTAAGTCAGGTGCTGCATCTTCTTTTGCAAAATTCCATTCTTGGGAACGCTGAGCACTTTTATTCCAGGCAACATTACGTTGTTCCAAATCTACATTTGCTGGCCTAACCCGATAAGGCTTAAAGTCTGGCTTAGTGGTAAAGCAATCAGAAAATGGCACTGCAGCTGCATCATACTGGCTCATAGGAGGAAGCCCCAAGATTAATTCTATTGTTCGAAGCATACCAGAGGTAGAGAACATTGAACTATTCACGGAATTACGTTTGATATAAGGACTGATCACGAAAGCTGGCGAACGGTGAGCATCAATATGATCAGGGCCATTTTGAGCATCATCCTCTAGCACGAAAATTGCCGATTCCTTCCAAATGCTGCTATTGGAAATATGTTCCACCAATAGGCCCAGAGCCAAGTCATTATCAGCAACATGAGCAGTTGGAGTTAGTTTCCCAATGCGCTGCCCACTGGTATGATCATTTCCAAGCCTGATCGTATTAAACTGGGCAACAGCATTTATTGCCAATAGTGAATCAAAATCTAATTTAAAAGCAGCAATTCTGTCAATATCTTTTATATCCAGATTATAACTGGGATATTTTTCAGCTGTATGTCCTATAAGTGATTTAGTTGTTGGGCCATCCTTTGTAACGAATGCTCCATAACTACGGTAAGAAATACCTGCTCTTTTCGCATAATCCCAGATATATCCATCACGTGGATAAGCAATTTGACGACTACCTTCATAATCATACGTTCCACCTCTGCTACCATAACTGGTTGGCCAGGTTTTTTCAGTATAATCTGTAGCATAGGCTGCCATACTCCAATTATGCCCGTCGGCGCTCACTTCGGAATCCACATAAAAGTTGTCAAGAAGTACAAATTCTCTGGCAAGTGCATGATGATTAGGCGTTACCTTTTCAGGGAAAAGACATAAGTTAGGATCGCCATTACCTTCTTTAATATCTCCAAATACCTGATCATACGTGCGATTCTCTTTAATTACATAGAATACATATTTAATAGGCGATTTACCTCCCTGAACATTTGGCACTGGATTATTTGCCAGACCTTTTGACATTACTTCAGTCTGCTTGTTATAAGGTGTATTTGCATAAACCTGCTTAGAAAACGATTGTAATTGTATATCGGTAGGTTGATCAATAATAGATAAGGTACCCTTAAATAAACCACCAATATACTGAACCTCTTTTTGAGCACTTATACCTATATGCACACCGCTATCGTCTGTCTTTTTAAAAGGCTGAGGACCATCAGGATTTGCCATAGAGGTAAACCCTTTCCCATTAGAAACAAAAATCTTTTTTCCAGCTACTCGCACATTGGTTGGATACCAACCTGTAGGAATAAAGCCCTTTGAACTGCTTTTACCAGGATTTGATACATTAAATACCGCCAGACAGTTATTATCTGCATTGGCTACATACAAGGTTTTTTCATCCTCAGATAAGGCAAGCCCGTTGGTAGTTGACCCTGAAAGCCTCGTTGGATAGAGAGCCGTTGAGATAACTTCAATAACTTTTCTGGCTTTGGCATCAATAACAGATACTGAATTATCACTCGCATTGGCCACAAACAAATACTTACCCGTTCTATTTTGAATGATTTCATTTGGATGGTTTTCTGTCAATATTTCAGAAGTTATTTTTTGAGCCTTTATATCATAAATAGCGAGTTTGTCTGCTCCCCATAAAGAGATGTAAAGCTTAGTTTTATCTGGTGAAAGTAGGCAATCATAAGCCTCTGAACCCAGGTTAACTTTATTCACTAATTTATTGGTACGTAAATCAAAAATATAGAGTGAATTATTTTCTTTGGTAACTGCATATAAACGTTTTCCGGCATCATCCACTTCGATTCCTGTTGGGCCGATTTTTTCATTTGGCCATGCTTTTCCAAGTACGATTGTATCTGCTTTTCCAAGCATTTTTTTGATGATCGGATAAACCAATATGATATTATCATTTGCACCAGAAGCATAGAGTTTTTTTTCATCGGAACTAAATTTTAAACCATACCATGCCTTTCCAATCGGTTGATCATGCAATATTTTCTCTGACTGTGGGTCAATTAATTGAATACTTTGTTTGCTTTGGCCATTATTGGTTACTGCCATTAATTTTTGTGAAGCAGAAATCTGAATATTCAGAGGTAAATCGCCCAATGGCAATGACCTACCTGCCGGACTTAAAGACCAACCATTAGGTAATAGGACTTTCCCTGATTTTGAACTGCCTGGTATAGTTTGAGCCAAACTAGCGGTTACAATTAGCAAAGGCAATACGAATAGAGCAATGACTCTTAAAAGTGAATCAGTTTTGAAAAGCTGCATGGTTTAAATATTTAAGGTTAGACGCTAATTAAAAGGAATAAATATCAATAATTTAATACAAATAAAGGCTTTCTGTATTAATAAGATATTAGGATAACATCAATTAAAATGCATAAGACCGAAACATTGGCTTCGGTCTTATACAACACATAAATAATACTGAATAAAATAGTATAACCGATTCCGATTAACTATCCCATGTCATGATCTTACCTCTATCTTCGGGCTTAAGACATTCATCCAATGTTTTCTGATCATATTCAAGCCCGTATTGTTTTAATACATTATCTGGTACACCATTCCATTCATTAGGCTGGTTACCTTTATAAGCCATATCAGAAATTCCTTCTTTACTAGTAAAGAAACCCGTTGCAGTCAAATTACGCATGGTATTAAAAAAGCTTACTCCAGCCAAATTTTCGGGAGCAGCCTTCTCTGGGAATGCTATAAGATCAACTAATTCAATTTGCTGATCTTTTCCAGCTTCAGCGAACGATTTTTTAAAGAGTTTAAGTGATTTAACATCAAGCCATTTTAATCCACCCCTCATCGGAAGCTGATACTTTGGCTGATCTTTGACAATAAACTCGATGAATTCAGGCACTTTAGCATCACTTGCGCTCCCGGAATGTTCATCTTTTGGGATAATGATATCCGCTAAAATGGTGATCGTACTTAGTTCTGCTGCGCTAAAGAAAGTCTCGGACATCAGTTTTTCATCGATCAGCTTTTCTTCAGCTGTGCGACCATAAACTCCAGTCTTGCCATTTCCAGCAGCGCTTTTAGAATCTTTTTTATCACATGAAGTTGCTAAAATAGTACCAACACTAACTGTACCAACAGCCAATGCTTTGAGTGAGTCTCTTCTATTCATCTGATTAAATATTTTGCTTTTTTAATTGATCAACGATATATTCTGAAGCACGCATAGATAAGGCTAAGATAGTCCAGGTAGGATTTTTATCCGCCTGTGAAACAAATGCCCCGCCATCTACCACGAACAGATTTTTTACATCATGTGCCTGATTATACTTGTTTAAAACCGAAGTATTACGGTCATTACCCATACGGGTAGTTCCCACTTCATGAATAATCCTACCTGGTGCTTCAAGTCCGTATTTGCGGTCTTCACCTGGTTTTTCGCCATTGGCAATACCTCCCATAGAATGAATAAGTTCTTCGAAAGTATCCTGCATGTGTTTTGCTTGCTTTACTTCCTGATCAGACCAGTTGTAATTAAATTTCAATACTGGAATTCCATATTTATCAACCACGCCAGGATCTATTTCGCAATAGTTTTCAATTCTTGGAATACTTTCACCTCTACCAGCAAAACCAACCGTTGAACCGTAGTATCTACGGTAATCATCTTTTAAAGACGCACCATATCCACCTGCAGCCTTCATTTTACCATCTTTTCCAGGATATTTTCCATTCGTGTTTTCCATACCGAATCCGAAACCATACGATGGCATACCTAAACCACCCCAAAATTCGATATGATAGCCACGAGCAAAATCAAGCTTTTTATTGTCAAGCCACCAAGGAATATATAAATGCAATCCACCAACACCATCTTCATTATATCGTTCTCTATCCATAAGCTGCGGAATAAACGCGCCCCTTGATGCACCTGTAGAGTCATGCAGATATTTTCCAACCATTCCGCTTGAATTGGCTAATCCATTTGGATGGGCAGAAGATTTAGAATTAAGAAGTAAACGCGCAGATTCACAGGCACTTGCCGCTAAAACAACAACCTTTGCATTGACCTGATATTCCTGCATATCAGTCTTATCTACATAAGAAACACCGGTTGCTTTACCTTCTTTATCCGTTAAAACCTCACGTGCCATAGCGTTTACATACACATCGGCATTCCCAGTTTTCCTGGCTGGTTTAACCAGACAAGTAGATGATGAAAAATCGGCATGAACTGTACAACCACGACTACATTGATTACAAAAAAAGCAGGAGCTGCGATCTTTGTTAATAGGTCTTGTTAAAATTGACAATCTGGCCGGAATAACAGGAATCCCAATATTATTAGCCGCTTTTTTAATCATTAACTCATGTAGCCTTGGCTTTGGAGGAGGTAAAAAGTAACCGTCTGGTTCATTGTATATTCCTTCCTTTGTGCCAAAAACACCAATCATTTTATCGACGCGATCATAATATGGTTTGACATCATCATAGCCGATTGGCCAATTATCTCCTAATCCGTCAAAGTCTCTACGTTTAAAATCTTTAGGCCCAAAACGAAGGGAAATTCTTCCCCAATGATTAGTACGCCCACCAAGCATTCTGGAACGGAACCAATCAAATTGAGTTCCATTATTTCGGGTATAAGGTTCTCCTTCTATTTCCCATCCGCCATAAGCAGCATCAAAGTCGCCAAAGGCACGGTTTGTATTAGCTCCCCTTCTTGGAGATTCATAAGGCCATTTTAATTGAGTTTGTTGTTCCGGGTTAGCTGGATCATAATCAGGTCCTGCTTCTAACAATGCGACCTTTAATCCAGCTTCTGTAAGTATTTTTACCGCCATACCCCCGCCTGCACCTGAACCCACAATACACACGTCGTATAATTCGCCCTTGGTTTTAATTTCTATAGCCATTCGATTAATAGTGTTATAACCTTTTACTTAAAAAGTTTTTTTGAAAATAAACAATATTTATTTCCCTAAAGAAAATAAAATTGAAGAACTAATTATTTTTGATCTAAATATAATTTATCAAGAAAAGATCATCATTACCTGATTTTTTTCAACTTTATCGCCAGGATTTACTTTTACAGCCTTGATAATCACATCGGCTGGAGCTTTAATAATATTTTCCATCTTCATCGCTTCAAGTACAAGCAAATTGCCACCCTTTTGAACCTCTTCGCCTTCGGAAGCCAAAATTCTTAAAACCAAACCAGGCATAGGAGCCTTAATTTCAGAAATCGTTGCTGTATTCAAATTATCCATTCCCAATTGATGCAAAAGTTCATCAAACTGATCCGTGATTTGCATGGAGTATATCGTATTGCCCACTTTAACAGAACAGGTTTTTTGTTCCTTGTCAAAGTCGATGAGCTCTGCATTAAATGATTTATTATTATAAAGAATGTGAAATGACCGGCTATTTATCTTTAAAATATCTCCATGAAAAGGAAGGCCATTAATTACTATTTGATTCAATTCTGAAGAAAGTTCAAAATTGAACTTGTTATTTACCTTTATCTTGAGCATGAATTACTGTGTTAAAGCGTACTGTATTAAATTTGATCCCATTTTGAGAGCCCTTTGCCTTGATTCTTCTGAATCGCCAGCATAAGTTCCTGAATCTTCCCAGCCATTACCCAGGTCGCTTTCAAAAGTATAAAAACAAACAACTCTTCCTTGATAAATCAAAGCCATTCCCTGCGGACGTTTACCATCGTGTTCATGAATTTTAGGAAGACCTGAAGGGAACTTAAATTTTTGATTATATAGAATATGGTTAGCAGGCAACTCTTGAAAATCAAGTTCAGAGAAAACCCGTTTCATTTGTGGTCTGATAAATTTATCCAAACCGTAGTTATCATCAATATGCAAAAAGCCGCCACCCATTAAATACTTACGCAAATTTGCTGCTTCCTGATCACTGAACACAATATTACCATGCCCAGTTAAATACACAAAAGGGTAATTAAAAATATCTGCGCTTCCTGCTTCAACAATGACCTCATCCTTTTCAAAGTTGGTACCCAAATTCTTATTGCAAAAACTGATCAAATTTGAAAGTGCAGTACGGTTGGCATACCAATCGCCACCGCCATTATATTTCAATTTTGCCAGCTTATAAGAAGGAGCGATAAAAGAAAAAGATAGTACTCCAAAAAGGAACACTATAAATACTAAGCCAGCGCTTAATAAATTCCTCATCTGTTTAAATAATTTAGTTCAAAACAAGCTTCTAGAGCTGCAGTTTCGGTTCTTAGCCTTGAATTTCCAAGGCTTACAGGAACAAAATCATTATTTACAGCAGCTTCAAGCTCCTCATGAGTGAAATCACCTTCGGGTCCAATCACTATTAAATAAGTTGAATTTAGAATAAGCTGGTCCTTAATTGTAGACTTAGCTCCATCCATACAATGAGCAATAAACTTTTGTGAATTGCTACTTTTAGTTATAAAATCAGCATAACGAATGGCTTCATTAAGTACTGGATGGTAGGCCTTAATAGATTGTTTGATTGCTGAAGTAATTACTTTATTTAAACGTTCAGTTTTTATTTCCTTTCGTTCAGAACGGTCACAAATTATTGGAGTAATTTCATCGATACCAATCTCTGTGGCCTTTTCTAAAAACCATTCCACACGCTCAATGTTTTTAGTTGGAGCAATTGCGATATGCACATAATGGTTTCGCTTTCCAAAATTTTCACTCTTGCTCAGAATTTTAAGCTTAGTTCTTTTGGGATGAGGATCTTCTACAACAGCATCATAAAATCCTCCTTTGCCATCCACCAAATAAAGTGTATTTCCTGCAGCAAGCCGCAGAACTTTTATACAGTGTTTACTTTCTTCTTCGCTAAGAATATAGGCATCTGAATGAATATCGGGTGTATAGAAAATATGCATTATCCGACCTCCTTTTTAGTGTAAATCTATGGCATCCTCACGATTAATTACCAACTCAAGTTTTACAGATTCAACATTTTGATCTGCTTTTTTAAGAATAGTAATAGTATATCCATTGAAATCACTTATTTCTCCAACGTCGGGTATCTTTCCAAAAATTTCGCTAACAAGTCCGGCAACAGTATCATAATCACCATCTTCGGGAAGATCATGAGGAAGAAACTCATTAACATCATAAATTGAGGCAGTAGCATCAATAATAAATTCATTTTTAGAAATCACTTCAACTATCGGCTTTTCTTCATCATATTCATCCTGAATTTCGCCGACCAACTCTTCCATAATATCTTCTAGAGTTACCATACCAGCCGTACCACCAAATTCATCAAGAACAATTGCAATTTGGATGCGTTTTAACTGTAGCTCACTTAGCAGATCATTGATCTTTTTGGTTTCAGGAATAAAATATGGAATACGTATAATATCTTTAAGGATACACTCTTTATTTTCAGCCAATAAAGGAAGAATGTCTTTTGCATGAACTATGCCAACTATCTTATCAATAGTTTCATCATAAACTGGAATTCTAGAATATCCTTCATGGATAATAATATCAAGGACTTCTTTATGAGAAGTGTTTAATTCAATACCTGATATCTTGGTTCTAGGAACCATAATATTTTTTACAACGCGCTCATTAAAATCAAAAACATTTTTAATCAGCTCATGTTCATTGGTTTCTAATGCGCCACTTTCTTTTCCTTGGTCAAGCAGATACTGTAATTCTTCAGAACTGTGGTGAGCCTCATGACCACCAATTGTACTTATTCCAAGTAGTTTCAATATAAAATTAGCAAAACCATTGAGCAGCCAAATAAAAGGCCTGAATAACAGATAGAAAAAGTGAAGGGGTAAAGCTATACTCATAGTGGTACCTATAGGCCGCTGTATGGCTAGTGATTTAGGAGCCAATTCTCCAAAAACAATATGTAAAACTGTAATGATTGCGAATGCGAGTACATGTCCAATATTGGTAGCAACTGTCGATGACATATCAACTTGTATAAAATTGAAGAACCGGCTAACAATATCAGTCATCACCGCTTCACCTACCCAACCTAAACCAAGAGATGCCAAGGTTATCCCCAACTGGGTTGCAGCTAGATAGCCATCCAGATGCTGGGTCATGTGTTTTGCAATTTTCGCTACACGACTACCTGTTTTTGCTTTAATTTCTATCTGGGATGCACGAACTTTTACCAGAGCGAATTCTGCGGCAACAAAAAATCCATTAAGAAAAACCAGAAAGAAAGTAAAAAATAATGCGAGACCCATAATGACTATAAATTTACAAAAGTGGTCTTATACAATTCTAAACTTTCTCTAATTACTTTATAAGCATAATTCTTACCAAGCAAATGTTCAATATTTACATTTTTCCTTTCAAGTGCCTTATAATCCTGAAAAAATCTTACAATTTCTGTCATAGTATGAGGGGGAAGTTCCTTAAGATCTTCAATATAGTTTACTGACATATCATTTTTAGCTACAGCAATAATTTTATCATCCTGCTCACCATTATCAACCATGTGCATGACTCCAATAACTTTTGCTTCAACAATCGACATAGGATAAACATCCACAGAACATAATACTAATATATCCAATGGATCTTTATCATCACAATAGGTTTGAGGGATAAAGCCATAGTTAGCAGGATACATAACTGAAGAGAATAATACTCGGTCAAGCTTAATCAGGCCCGACTCTTTATCGATTTCATATTTAGCTTTTGACCCTTTAGGGATTTCTATAATGGCATTTACGATTGAAGGGATATCTTCGCCAGGAGAAACATTATGCCAGGGATGGTCTTTACTCATGTTTTTTTAAGGATTTGGCTCTTCATCATCGCTTCTGTCTCCTCCAATTTTCCTTTTTAAATAAGTTATAATAAGCGGAATAGTAGTAATTAAAATGAAACCAACAATGATGTATAATAAGTAATCATTGATCTCCTTCTCAAAACTTCGGCCAAGAAAGAACCCTAGCAAAGTTAAGGATGTAATCCATAGAAAAGCGCCGGTAATATTATAAAATGCAAATTTATTAAAATCAAGCTTTACTATACCTGCGATAATGGGTGCAAAAGTACGCACGATAGGTATAAACCTCCCCATAATCAAAGCAAATGCGCCCTGTTTCCTATAATAAACCTCCGCTGATTTTAGGTATTTCTTTTTGAAGAAAAAAGTATCTTCTCTCTGATACAAAACAGGTCCGGTTTTATTGCCAAACCAATAACCAACAAAATTTCCGCCAACAGCTGCAGCAATTAAACCTACAATCAGGATGAAGATAGATACATCCAATTTCCCTGTAGCCACAAACATGCCTGCAAGAAATAACAGGTAATCTCCAGGAAGGAAGAATCCAAAAAATAACCCAGTCTCGGCAAAAATGACGAAAAGAAGAAGATAAAATCCTCCTTCCCTAAGTAGTTTTACCGGATCAATAAGATGTTGAAGATAATCCCAAATCTCGTGCATAATTCTATAGAAGTAAAGCTACACTATTTATAGAATATTTTAGACTAGAATAGGTTGGAAATAAATCCTGGATACACGCCAACTAGGATGGTAAGGAGTGCAGAAAATCCGAGTACAAAATTAAAGTAAGGCGAAGACTCCAGCTCATTTCGTTCTGCAGATTTAAAATACATGGCTACAATAACTTTTAAATAATAGAAAATACCTATCACTGCATTCACTACAGCAAGAATTACCATAACGAGATGATACTCTGAAAGAGCCGTTGAAAACATCATAAACTTGCCGATAAATCCAGCCGTTAATGGTATTCCTGCCAAAGAGAGCATGGCAACTGTTAGGGTAAAGGCTATAAATGGATTCTTACGTGCCAGCCCATTGAAACTTTCAAAATTATCAGATCCGGTTTGGCGCTTAACAAGGATCAATACTGCGAATGCAATAATTGAGGCAATAGAATAAGCACTTGCATAAACAAACACTGAGTTTCCAGAAAGCGGTCCTAAAGCAACGATAGCAAAAAGCATATAACCTGCATGTGAAATGCTTGAAAATGCAAGCATTCTTTTAAAACTATGTTGATACAGGGCTGTAACATTCCCTATAAACAAAGTCAATACCGAGATAACCAGCAGCGATGGCATCCAGAAATCATGTAATGGTGCAAAACAGACCATGAACAATCGAAGAAATGCAGCAAATCCGGCTGTTTTAACTACTGTGCTCATGAAGGCAGTGATCAGGGTTGGAGATCCCTCGTAAACATCGGGTGTCCAGAAATGAAAAGGAGCAGCTCCTATTTTAAAGCTTAGTCCGATGATCATCAACGTAACTCCACTATAAAAAAGAGGTGATATTCCACTTGGGTTTGAAATGACATATTCTTTGATGGCACCGAGGTCGAAACTTCCACTTGCCCCATAAAGGAATGCTATTCCAAGTAATAGAAATCCTGTTGAAAACGCACCCATCAAAAAATACTTCAATGCAGCTTCATTCGATTTGAAATCATGTTTTCTGATGCCAGCAAGAATATATAAACTCACTGACATGATCTCTATACCAATAAACAACATGGAAAGATTATGAAATGAAACCATAACTAGAATTCCAATCAATGCGAAAAGTATAATGGTATAGTATTCTGCCACATGTTCACTGATATGCTCAAAATAATCCTTTGAAATTAGCAGGATAAGCATAGTTGAAACTATACAGATCGAAGTAAATGCTACTGCAAAATTATCAAACAGCATCATACCGCTATAAATTGGCGCCGCACCAGAATTCCATTCCAAAATACTCAAAACCAGGGCAGCTCCCAAACCGAATAAGGTTACAGGCAGCAAAGCATTTTTTGCCTTATACAAGCCTAGGTAAAGTACCAAAATGGCTAAAACAGACAGAGTAATTAATGCGTTCATGCTTTTATTTAACTAAAATCTTTTGATTAACCTGCTCAAGCAGATTGATAACTGCCGCCTCCGAAATATTCAGAATGGGCTGAGGGTATACCCCTATAAAAATAATCAGAACTGAAATGATCAGTAATACGGATTTCTCTGTACCATCTAAATCTGTAAATACGGAAGTATTGGTATTAGCCTGACCAAACATTGCTTTTTGATACATTCTGAGCATGTATACCGCTCCAAGGATTATGGTCAAACCGGCAATTGCAGCATACCATAAATTGTAATTATAGACGCCCATTAGCAAGAGGAATTCTCCTACAAAACCATTGGTCAAAGGCAATGCAACTGTGCCTAGTAAGACAATTAGAAATGCAATAGCCAACATTGGAGCAGGCTTTGCTATGCCACCCATCAGGCTTAAGTCACGGGTATTCATTCTACGAATAATGATATCTGCAATAAAGAACATACCAATTACATTGATACCATGATTCAGCATCTGTATCATGGCTCCCTGTAAACCCTGAACATTCCAGGAAAAAATACCTGCAGAGATCAATCCTACGTGAGCAATTGAAGAATAAGCAATCAATCGCTTAATATCATTTTGTGTAAATGCAATAATTGAAGCATAAACAATACCTATTACAGATAGAATCAAGGCTGTTTCACCCCAAGCCTGAAACCCAAGTGGGGCAACAGGAATTAACCATCTTATCACACCATAAATACCCATTTTAAGCATTATACCAGCAAGAAGCATGGTGCCTGCGGTAGGAGCTTCTGTATAGGTATCCGGCTGCCAAGTATGAAATGGAAATATCGGCATCTTGATGGCAAAGGCTACAAAGAATGCCCAAAAAATCCATCCTTGGGTAACTGAATCAAGCTCAAGTTTGTAAAACTCGGAAATATCATAACTATTACCAGGAGTTTGTAAATGAAGATAAATAATAGCGATTAGCATCAATAAACTTCCGGCAATGGTATAAACAAAGAATTTAAGATTAGCCTTGATTCGATTTTCTCCACCCCATAATGCACAGATAAAATACACTGGGATCAGGGCTACTTCCCAGCCCACATAGAATAGGAATGCATCAAGAGCTGTAAATACAATGAGTAAACCACTTTGCATAAAGAATATCAAAGCATAAAATGCCTGTTGATCCTTTACATCCTGTTTAAAGCTGGATAAAACTATAATTGGAATTAGAAGATTGGTCAATACTAACAAAACCATGCTTATTCCATCAACACCAGCTTTGAAATGAATTCCGAATTGAGGAATCCATGCCAAATCTACAAGGAACTGCGTAGTAGCATCAGGTGTAAAATTTAAATACAGAAAAATAGTAATGAGTAGTGAAACTAAGGAGAATGCACCAGCTATGCCTTTCACAAAAGTTTTACCTGACACAAGAATAATGAGTGCAGCAATTAGCGGAATAAATATTTGTACTAGTAAAATTTCCATTTATCTCGTTCTACCCTTTAAAATTAAATTTTATACATACTATAAAACAGTAATGCAAGTATACCAGCTACCATCATAAAGATGTAAAAGCCAACCATACCTGTTTGGAGCAACCTAAAACTTTTACTAGCTTCAACTGCCCCTTTACCAAATCCATTCACAATTCCATCAATTCCAGCTTTATCCACTATTTTATAGAAAAAACCTGATAAGGCATCCAATGGACGGGTGATGCAAGAATTATATACTTCGTCGATGTAAAATTTGTTGTAAGATAAACGTGCAAGCAATCCACGGTCTGTTTGATCGGCGGCGGGAATATGCCCTTGCTTCACATATCGAACATAAGCATATAACATAGACAACAATGCAGCAGTAACTGAAAGTGCCATTAAAACATATTCAGTTGTATGATCAAGAGTTAAAGCACTTGTTTTGGATGCAGAAATTTCAAAAACTGGCGCAAGGAAATTTTCCAGCCAGTGTCCACCACCTAATACCGCAGGAATTCCAATCAGACCACCTAAAGCAGATAAAACTGCAAGAATAATCAAAGGAATGGTCATAGATGCTGGCGATTCATGCAAATGATGCTCTTGATCGGTAGTGCCACGGAAACTACCATTAAAAGTCAGGTACATCATACGGAACATATAGAATGAAGTAAACATCGCTCCAATAACTGCGATCACCCAAAATACTTTATTGTGCTCATATACATGGGCTAATATCTCATCCTTAGAGAAAAACCCAGAAAAAGGAGGAAGTCCGGCAATGGCGATAGTACCTATCATCATAGTCAAGAAAGTAATCGGTAATTTCTTTTTTAAACCCCCCATATTTCTCATATCCTGCTCATTGCTCATTGCATGAATAACAGAACCTGCACCCAGGAACAATAATGCTTTAAAAAACGCATGAGTGATCACATGGAAAAATGCTCCGGTATAAGCACCCACGCCTAAACCCAAAAACATATAACCTAATTGTGAAACAGTTGAATAGGCCAATACTTTTTTAATGTCGGTTTGTGAAACCGCAATTACTGCAGCCATCAATAGAGTAGCTAGACCGATAATGGAAACGACGCCCAAAGTTTCAGGTGCCAGGGTGAACAGAATATTAGATCTTGCGATCATATAAATACCTGCAGTTACCATGGTAGCTGCATGAATCAATGCAGAAACCGGAGTCGGACCTGCCATTGCATCTGGTAACCAGGTAAACAAAGGAATTTGAGCTGATTTACCAATTGCACCAACAAATAGCAAAGCAGTAATTAGGATGAGTGTTGAATCACCCGAGACCATGTTGGCAGCTTGAGGGAATACATTGGCAAACTCCACACTATTAAAAGTTGTGAATATCAGGAATACTGCAATAAGGAAACCAAGGTCTCCAATTCGGTTCATTATAAATGCCTTCTTGGCTGCACTTGCGTAGGCAGCATTGCTAAACCAAAATCCAATAAGCAGATAAGAGCATAAGCCCACACCTTCCCATCCTATGAACATCACTACATAATTAGATCCAAGCACTAAAAGAAGCATGAAGAAAATAAACAGGTTCAGGTATGAAAAGAATTTGCCGAAACCTGCGTCATGGTTCATATATCCGGTAGAATATACGTGGATAAGAAACCCTATTCCAGTTACGATAAGCAACATTAATGCACTTAGAGGGTCAATTAGAAAAGAAAATGGAATTTTAACCGTCCCGGCACTGATCCAATCGAAAATTGGAATAATGAATGATTTTGTTTCGGAAGAGTTGAGTTCAAGGAATATGCCAATACTGACTGCAAAAGAAGCCAGAACAGAAAGACACCCAACAAAACCGATTACAGTTTTAGATAGCATGTTGCGACCTAACCCGTTAATGAGGAAACCTAACAGTGGAAATAAGGGAATTAACCAGACTAAATTTATCATTATTATATGCTATTTGTCCTAAGCAAAGCAAAGGATCTTAACTTATTACCACTTTAATTTATTCAAAATATTTACATCCGTTGAATTTGTATTTCGGAAGATCATAACGATGATCGCCAAACCTACAGCAACTTCAGCTGCAGCCAAGGCCATGATAAAAAATACAAAAACCTGCCCAGAAGGATCATTATGTTGAACAGAAAATGCCGTAAGCAATAGATTTACTGCATTAAGCATTAATTCTATAGACATGAAAATTACGATGGCATTTCTTCTAATCAATACTCCAATCACACCGATCGAAAATATGATAGTACAAAGCAGGATATAATGATTTAAAGGTACACCCTGAATAGCCTGAGTTACATTTTCCATGATTATACCTGTTTAATTTCTTTTTTAGCTAATAAAACTGCTCCAACCATTGCTGATAACAATAGAATAGATGAAACCTCAAAAGGCAAGAGAAATTTGCTGAATAATACCTTACCAAGATTTTTGACCAATCCAAGATCCTGAGTTTGAAGCACCAGAGGTTCGGAGGCATTCAAAACTCTGGCAGAACCAACCAATGTTATTATTAGACACATTCCTGCAATAACTCCGATTATTTTAATCAGATTAGATTTTGATCCAATGGATCCCTCATTAAGATTTAAAAGCATGAGTACAAATAAGAATAAGACCATAATTGCCCCCATGTATACAATGAAATTCACTATTGCCAGGAATTGTGCATTCAATAAAATATAATGAATAGTGAACGTAAAAAATGTGACAATGAGATACAGAACGCTATGCACTGGATTCTTCGCAAAAATCACCAATAGAGCGAAGAATATGGACAGGAAAGCAACAAAATAAAATAGAGATATACTCATTAATAAGGTAATTTATTCTTCATCCCAAATATGGGGCAAAGGTATAATTTCTGCCGAATTATTTACAGGATCCGGCTTGCCCAATTATAAATTTATAGAGTCTTTAAACTTTAAAAGGCTCTTCAACTAATTTGTCTTTACCGTAAATAAAATCCTTCCTTAAGTAATCTGCAGGAACAATAGGTCCATCCAGATAAATTGCTTCTTTTGGACAAGCCTCTTCGCACAATCCGCAAAAAATACAGCGGAGCATATTGATCTCATATACAGCGGCATACTTCTCTTCACGGTACAATTCCTCTTCACCTTTTTGGCGCTCAGCAGCAATCATTGTAATTGCTTCTGCAGGACATGAAAGAGCGCACAGCCCACAAGCAGTACAACGTTCGCGTCCTTGTTCATCCCGTTTAAGAGAGTGCATTCCTCGCCAGTTCTCAGAAAACTCACGTTCAACTTCAGGATAGAAAATAGTTTCCTTCTTTTTGAACATATGTCTGAAAGTAACTCCCATGCCCTGAAAAATTGCTGGGAGATATAAACGCTCCCAGAAATCCATTGGTTTCTGTTCTAATACTTTTTTCCTGTTACTTAATGGTTCCATAGACCCTAAATCCTCCTAAAAGGTTTTTTAAATTTTATCAATCTGATTAGTAAACAATCAGAAGAATTAAAGTTTGTCAAAAATTGTAATCACAATTCCGGTTATAACAATATTTGCAATTGCTAAAGGAATCAACACTTTCCAGCCCAGATTCATAAGCTGATCATATCTAAAACGTGGTACTGTCCATCTTACCCACATGAAAAAGAATATAAATGCAAAAATTTTAACTAGCAATACTCCCATTCCAATCAATGGACCAAACAATGGACCAAGCATACTATTCACCCAATCCATTCCAGGATAGTTGTAACCACCAAAGTAAAGCGTTGACATTACAGCAGAAGCAAGAAACATGTTCAGATATTCAGCAAACATGAATGCTCCCATTTTAAATCCGGAATATTCTGTGTGATAGCCTCCAACTAGTTCGGTCTCACATTCAGGCAAATCAAAAGGTGTTCTATTGGTTTCTGCAAAAGAACAAACCAAGAAAATAATGAAACCCAATGGCTGATAAAATATATTCCAATTCATGCCATGCTGCTGCTCGGCAATTTCTTTCATACTCAAGGTATTGGTAGCCATCAATAATGCGATAATGGACAGACCCATCGGAATTTCATAACTGATACTTTGTGAAGCCGCTCTGATAGCCCCCATCAATGAAAATTTATTATTGGAGGCCCATCCACCGATCATAATTCCATACACGCCAAGGGAAACCACTCCAAAAATATAGAGTATTCCAACATTTACATCAGCGATCTGTAAACTAACCAGACGGCCAGCAATCTGTATACTTTCACCCCATGGGATTACTGCACTTCCAATTAAAGAAGTTAATAAGGCAAGCGACGGCCCTAAAATAAAGAGTGCTTTGCTTGAGTCTGTAGGGATAATCTCTTCCTTGAAAAACATTTTTAATCCATCTGCCAAGGGCTGAAACATGCCTCCAGGACCAGCTCTGTTTGGACCTACCCTGTCTTGTAAATAACCGGCTATTTTTCGTTCAGCAAGTGTAGAATATGCTGCTACAGTTAAGCTGATCATAAATATGACCGTTACCAATGCGAATTTTTCAATTATAAATGCTAGTTCCATTAAACCTTAGTTGCTCTGTCGAATTCAATTTTATTAGCTTCCATCAATATTGGATTCTCTTTGATCACTGGCAAAAGAGTCATCTCATAATGATTAGAAGATATTACTGAAGTATGCGAAATATGACGTGGACCTTCAATTACCCAATCACTTGTATTTTTAGTATCGAAGCGGCAGGTATTACATATAAAATCTTCAACTTCGCCAAATTGATCTTTACGCCCTGTTACCCTTAATACCTCTTCACCCTTATACCAAAGTGTTACCTTGCCCTTACATTTAGGGCAATCACGATGAGCATCTACAGGTTTAGTGAACCAAACCCGGTTTTTAAAACGGAAAGTTTTGTCCGTTAAAGCACCTACAGGACAAACATCAATTACATTCCCTGAAAAATCATTTTCAATTGCTTTTTCAATATAAGTTGAAATTTCAGAAGCATCCCCACGACCTAAAATGCCATGAACACGGTTATCCGTGATCTGGTCTGCAACATAAACACATCGGTAACACAAAATACAACGCGTCATGTGCAATTGTATCTTGTCTCCAATATCTATTTTCTCGAAAGTGCGACGATCAAATTCGTAGCGGGTATCAGCAACACCATGCTCAAAAGAGAGATCCTGCAAATGACATTCACCAGCCTGATCACAAACCGGACAATCCAATGGATGATTAATCAAAAGTATTTCAACAACACCTTTGCGTGCTTCTATTACTTCGGGCGAAGTAATGTTCTGCACTTCCATTCCATCCATCACACCAGTTCTACAAGATGCGACCAGCTTAGGCATAGGGCGCGGATCCTTTTCTGAACCTTTGCTCACTTTCACCAAACAGGTACGACACTTACCACCACTTCCTTCAAGTTTAGAATAATAGCACATAGCAGGCGGCACAATATCTCCCCCAATCTGACGTGCAGCATTGAGAATACTTGTACCCGGTTCAACTTCAACCGTAATACCGTCTATTGTTACTTTAACTTTATCGCTCATTGTTAAAGAATCATTTAATTTTGAATTGCTTCTTCCAGTTTTGGCAATGGATCAGCGTAATTTGCCAAACCATAATTTTGCTCCATTGCTGTTTTTGAATTAGTAATATGCCATTCAAATTCATCTCTGAAATGACGAATCGCACTGGCAACAGGCCAAGCAGCAGCGTCTCCCAAAGGACAAATCGTATTGCCTTCAATTTTCTTCGAAACATCAACCAACAGGTCGATATCACTCATTTTACCATGCCCATTTTCTAAATTATGAAGCACTTTCTCCATCCATCCTGTACCCTCACGGCAAGGCGAACATTGTCCGCAGCTTTCATGATGGTAAAAACGGGCAAAATTCCATGTATTTCTAACTATGCACTGATCTTCGTCAAAAGCTATAAATCCACCTGATCCCAGCATTGAACCCGTTTGAAAACCACCATCTGAAAGTGATTCATAACTCATTAAACGGGGCTGGCCATTGATTGTTTTCAGGATCAAGTTAGCTGGCAAAATTGGAACAGACGAACCGCCTGCCACTACTGCCTTCAATCTTTTTCCATTGGCTATACCACCACAATATTCTTCAGAATAGATAAACTCCTCAACAGGAAGACCAAGTTCTATTTCATACACACCTGGTTTATTGAGATTGCCCGAAGCCGAAATTAATTTTGTACCCGTACTTCTACCGTTACCTACTTTAGCATATTCTTCGCCCCCATCATTAATGATTGGAACAACAGCTGCAATAGTTTCAACATTATTTACAACAGTAGGGCATGCCCATACTCCTGAAATTGCCGGAAAAGGGGGTTTGATCCGTGGGTTTCCACGTTTACCTTCCAGCGATTCAATTAATGCAGTTTCTTCTCCACAAATATAGGCCCCACCACCCGGCTGAACATATAATTCAAGATCATATCCTGATCCAAGTATATTTTTGCCCAGAAATCCGGCATTTTTAGCTTCAGCAATTGCTCGCTCCAATATCCTAATCTGAGGCATCATTTCGCCACGAACATAGATATAAGATGTTTTTGCGCCAAGGGCAAAACTTGAAACGATCATTCCCTCAATTAATAGATGGGGAATATGAGTCATTAGATAACGATCTTTAAAAGTACCCGGCTCAGATTCATCTGCATTACAAACCAGATATCGCTCTCTGCCTTCAGGCTTTGCCAAAAAACTCCACTTCATACCGGTAGGAAAACCTGCACCTCCACGTCCGCGCAATCCGGATGTTTTAACCTCTTCAACCACAGCATCCGGTGTCATGGTCTTCAACGCTTTTTCAACTGCACGGTATCCTCCATGCTGACGATAAACATCGAAAGTATGTATTCCTGGTACATTAATATTGCCTAATAATAACTTGCGAGCCATTCTTTTATAGATGTGAGATAGGAGATAGGAGATCTGTAAATAAAAACCTCAAATTGTCTCCAAATACCTGTCTTATATTTTATTTTTTAAATTTTCTATTAATTTATCTACACTATCCTCTGTTAGATTCTCATAAAAAGTGTATTCAGGTCCAATCTGTAATACAGGAGCCATACCGCAGGCTGCTAAACATTCTACACCTCTCCAACTAAAATTTCCATCAGCGGTAACTTCACCTTCTTTCACACCCAATGTCTTTTCAATATGATGCATGATCTTTTCTGCACCTACAAGGCAACATGGACCTGTACGGCATACCTCAAGTACAAACTTTCCCTGAGGACGCATAAAGAACATGGTATAAAATGTTGCTACTTCATACACCTCAATGGCTTGGATTTGAAGAAAAGCAGCAATTTTATCCATTGCTTCAGGACTAATCCAGCCGTATTCAGCTTGTACAAGATGTAATACCGGCAACAATGCTGATTTTTGCTTTCCTTCAGGATAGCGAGTTACAATCTCTTCAAACTTGCTAATCAAGTTTGCTGAAAATTCAATTTCTTTATGTTCAGTTACACTAAGCATCTAATTCTCCTGCAATTACGTTCAAGCTACTCATATTGATAATGGCATCAGATAATAACATACCTGCACTCATTGGTGCATACATTTGATAATTAATGAAACTTGGTCTTCTGAAATGCAGACGATAAGGCGATCTACCTCCATCGTTCACCAGATAAAAACCTAATTCTCCATTTCCACCTTCAACGGCATGATAAACTTCAGTTTTTGGAGTATCGATCTCACCCATTACAATTTTGAAATGATAGATCAATGCTTCCATATTATTATAAACTTCTTCTTTTGGAGGAAGGTAAAACTCAGGAACATTAGCATGGAAAACTCCTTTTGGTTCTTTCTCAATTTTTTGAAGTGCTTGTTCAATGATTCTTAAGCTCTGCCACATTTCCTCGTTACGAACAATGTATCGATCATAAACATCGCCACTTGTTCCAACCGGGATATCAAAATCAAAATCCTGATATGACGAATAAGGTTCATTAACACGAACATCGTAATCTACCCCGGTGGCGCGTAAAATAGGGCCACTCCAGCTATAATTAAGTGCTGTTTCAGGATCAACAGGAGCAACACCTGAGGTACGTTCAATAAAGATTCGGTTACGATTAAATAAGACCTCAAACTCTTTGAGAATTGGAGGGAACTTTACTAAAAAGTTTTTGATTTTCGCAAAGGCTATATCATTAAAATCGCGTTCAAAGCCCCCGATACGACCAATATTAGTGGTTAAACGAGCACCACATATTTCCTCATAGATCTCGTAAATATGTTCTCTTTCTTCCATTAAGTAAAGAAAGCCGGTAAATGCTCCTGTATCTACCCCTAAAATTCCATTACAGATCAAGTGATCTGAAATGCGGGCAAGCTCCATGACTATTACTCTTAGATAATCAACTCTTTTGGGAGTTTCAATACCCAAAAGCTTTTCAACAGTCATATGCCAACCCATATTATTAATGGGAGATGAACAATAGTTCATACGATCTGTTAAAGGGGTTATTTGATAAAAGGGACGGTGTTCTGCAATTTTTTCAAATGCACGATGTATATAACCTATCGTTGAAACACCACTTACGATTCTTTCACCGTCCATTTCCAAAATATTCTGGAAAACACCATGCGTCGCCGGATGTGTAGGACCAAGATTTAACGTGATCGTTTCTTTTTGAGGGTCGTTATCTGTAAATATGGGGTGATTCATCATCTTCCGAAGAAATAATCCTTTTTATCAACACGATTTGGGTCTTCCAGCGGATGCTCTCTTCGCATCGGAAAAACAGTCATATCGTCAACATTTAATATTCTTATCAGATTAGGGTGTCCGTCGAAAATGATCCCAAAAAAATCGAAAGTTTCTCGTTCCATCCAGTTTGCGCCTTCCCATAGTGTAGTTGCAGTTGGAATATTTGGAGTACTCCCATCCAAAAAAACCTTTACTCTGACACGAACATTATTTGACAGGCTATGAAGGTGATAAATTACACCTATAGAAAGTTCCTGCTCCGGAAAATGAATTCCCGTAATATCGGTCAGGTAATTAAATTTAAGTTCTTTATCCTCTTTAAGAAATCGTAAAACTTCAATGATATGATCAACTGAAGTTTCAAGTGTCAATAAACCAAAAGGCTCATTAGGAACGGAAATTCTATCTCCGAACTTTAAAGTTAAACTTTGTATTACTTGCTGGTTGCTTATTTTGCCCATTACTGGATTCCGTATCTACCTAATAATTCTTTATATTCTAGTGATTCCCTCCTACGAAGAGATTCATTCTTGACCAGCTCTTGTATCTTATTAAAGCCATCAATGATTGCTTCAGGTCTTGGAGGACAACCCGGTACATAAACGTCAACAGGGATGATTTCATCGATACCCTGCATAACAGAATAGGTATCAAATATACCACCACTACTTGCACATGCACCTACAGCTATTACCCAACGAGGCTCTGCCATCTGAAGATAAACCTGCTTTAAAACAGGTCCCATTTTCTTGGCTATAGTACCCATCACCATCAGTAGATCTGCCTGGCGTGGTGAAAAACTTGGCCTTTCTGATCCAAAACGAGCAAAATCATAGTGTGAACCCATGGTAGCCATGAACTCAATACCACAACAAGAAGTTGCAAATGGCAATGGCCACAAGGAGTGTGATCTCGCAAGCCCAACCACCTTATCCATTGATGTTGCAAAGAAACCCGATCCCTCAATACCCGGAGGTGCTTCAACTATTTTTACTTCACTCATAATTTTTCAAAAGAAAAAGCTCAATTCAGACAAGTCTAAAATGAGCCCAAATTTAAGAAATTTAATGTTTTCAATTGTTTAAACCATTATTTAGAACCAGTCTAAATGTTACTCCCAATCTAGCGCCTTCTTTTTTATGATATATACGAACCCAAGCAAAAGAGTTCCCATAAATATAAACATCTCAATCAGGCCATTTACTCCAAATTCTCTGAAATTTACTGCCCAGGGATACATGAAAATTACCTCTATATCAAAAAGAACAAATAATATTGCGACTAAAAAATATTTGATTGAAAATGGTTGTCGAGCATTTCCTACTGATTTAATTCCAGATTCAAATGCTACCAACTTATCAGATGTTTTGCGTTTTGGGCCAACTAAATGAGTTATAGTCATAGTAAGAACTACAAACCCTAAGGCCACAATAACCTGAAATATAATGGGCAGATAATTCAGTGATGTACTTTGTGCTTCCATTTTTTAAACTTACGATGCAAATATAAAAAAAAAGAAGCCCCTAAACAATGTTCAGGAGCTTCTCTTTACACAAATATTTTAATCTCTATTTTACACTATTAATAGCCGCAATAGCCTGGGTAGCCGTTGCATTTGTAGGATCAAGGATAATTACTTTATCAAAATATTCTTTAGCCTTGACCGTATTTAATTCTTTTCTAGCTGCTACAGATCCGAGATAATTATAGGCTTCAATCAAACCTGCACTACTTTTTGCGGCAAGTTCTGGTTTATCTACAGTAACTAACTTAACATAGGCCTCATAAAAGGGAACTGCCAAACCCTGACTGTCATTTTCATCATCCATCAAACGATTAATCCTTCCTCTGTACTGCCATCCTGCTTGAGTAGTTGGAGAACGCTTGACAAGGAAACTAAATGCAGTATCAGCCTTCACTAATAAGTCTTTAGTAGGATTGAGGTTAGCCGCTTTCTGTCCACCATAGGTAAAATAGTATGACATACCTAAATAGTAGTAATCAAGAAGGGCTCTTTCTGGATTCTTGATAGC
>CAIJME010000184.1 GCA_903821625.1 uncultured Sphingobacteriales bacterium
ATTTGAACATTCTGCCATCCAGTAAGATTAGAATAAACGTCATGTCTGGCAAAATCAAGCTTTGCTTCGAGCTCGGCAATGGTTGCACCCATATCTACCTTTGTCTTTTCTGAGACCTGCTTAACCTTTTCGATCTGCAGTAGCAGATCTGCAATAGGCTTTTCAAAATCAAATGTTGTACTCATAGGCTATCTTAATGATTAGGCTAAATTAGCAAAATTAAAGCTATCCCAAATAAAGCTATTTTCAACAATTTAAAAATGTATCGATTACAGCACATAACGATTGTTAATAAGCTGGTTTTCTATTTGAAAATAATCGGGACATATTAAAAAAAACAGAAATTTCAAGTTTTCAATCCCTTTAATTTCTGTTTGGCCATCTCCCAGGTATTGGGAGCCTCTTTTTCTACCCCAGCATCATTGATCATTTGCTGCAAATCAGAAAGTGAATTTAAAATAGACGCTGCACTCACCTTATCCTTTTTAAATTGTTTAAGATCGAGCAGAATAGATTTAATATTCCCGCTCTCATCCGTAATAAAGTTTATTCCATCGATCATAAAGCTTATAAATTTTAGTTTAATTAATGTAGTAATCCATCTTTTAATGCAAGCAAATCAATGGCAGAAACTGCATTAATGATCTTTTTCCGTTCAGCCATCCCAAAACAAACCTCATCATAATGTTCTGGATAGTAATAAGATAGTGTTTTCATCCTAGTTTTTGAAATGAGTGTAAATTCATAGGAATAGGAATGATAAACATCATACTTTTTAGCACAGAAATTGGATAATTCCTTTTCATCCTTTAAAGCAAAAAGTTCATTCTGCATCAAATTTTTCCATAGTAGTTCAAGTGATTGATCCGTTAGGCTCAGCTTTTCTATTTCATTTTTATACCGGAAGGCCTGTACATTATGACCGAGCCGAGTTAGAACAAAATAATCGGATTTGGATTCCTGGGATGATGAAGGAAGCAGCACACGAAATGCAATTACATACTCATTTTGCTCATGCAGGGCGTGAAGGAATGGTTTTATTTTAACAGCATTGTATTCAATCCCATTTTCAATGGCTATTTCGTTCTGAGCAAGAACGGTATGTGAAAAGAAGATAAAAGCAAGAAAAAAGAGAGGTCTCACTATCTAAAAATTTGTTTCATACCTAAACCACTGATATTAACCCGTGAATAAAAAATCAATTTACTATTTTTTACTCCAAGCCAACCCATTAAAGGGAATTGACCAATAATCTATTCCGAAATAATTCTCAAAAGTAAACGATAATTTTGATATGCATGATTGTATTTATGCTCGCCATCACTCTACATCAAGCATTATAGTTTATGCATATCCAAGCAAGCTGAAAATAACCATCAGGCCAGATAGTATGAAGCAATAAATACGAATAAATAATTGGTCGGGCCTAATTTAACATTGGTCTCTATTGTATGTTTTTCGCAACACAGTAATGGATGACTGTAAGCGTGACCTCAGAATTCC
>CAIJME010000185.1 GCA_903821625.1 uncultured Sphingobacteriales bacterium
GCAAAGGAGTACCTTTTTGTAAAAGATCTCTTTTTCTCATTTCAAAAAATTGAAGTCCCATACCAGTAGTATACATCTCAACATTACGCTCATGATGAATAGCCTGAACAACATCAGCAGAAACTGCCGCTACATCAGCCATTTTACCGCGAGTTTTACGTGTACTTGCATTGATGATAGTTGCTGCACCAGCCAAGTCAGAAGTGTACGCTCTGGCTTCAGCTTTAAGCATATCATTTTCTGCCTTCATGATCTGTGGTTTTGGACCAATAGCAGTAACATACATTTCATCATATCTCTTGTTTCTGTATGGAGAATAATGATAATAACCTCTTGCTGCCTGGAACCACTGAGATGCAACATACTCATAATCAGTTACTAAGCGCTCATCTATCGGAGCAGTTGATTCTTTTGGATAAGGGAATGTTGAAACATCAGTCCAATGTTTTGGCATTGTTGGGTCCATCATGTTCACCACATAATTGTCAGTAACACCCCATCCCTGATAAACTAGATAATCACCAGCTTCATCATACCATTTTGCAGCATCGTTCATTACTATAAAATCAGAAGTAAGTCCACCATCAGCATAAGTTTTTACTTTTGCCCAGTTAACCGCTGCTAATTGAGTTTTGTTACGTGGAGAATAAGCCAATATTCTTGCTGCATACGTATTGATAAGTTTCTTAAACTCAACATTTGAGTAATCCTTATCAGCACCCATCCATCCCTTTGGAATAGTGAATGTATTTGCAGTAGCTAAAGCTGCCGCTTCATCAAGATAGATCAATGCTGATTCTGCAACTTTAGTATAAGCTGATGCTGATGCTAAAGAAGCTTCTGCAATCACAGTTTTTTCATCAACGATGAAGGCTTTGTCAAAAACAAGAGCAAGGTTACCGTAACCTACACCCTGAGCAAACCTACAAAAAGCCTTAGTTCTTGCATTATCTGCACCATTAGCGCCCACATTAACACCTGTTCCCATAGCTTTTATAACATCAGAAGCAGTATTAATAGCAGAATACATATTGTTCCAAAGACCAAGCGAATTTGTATTATAACTATATGTTGGAGCATTATTCCAAGCATTGTTACGTGGCTCCCATGACATATCTCTCATTGCAAAGTTACCCCATGAACAAGAAACATTATCAGCAGCAACAGCCAACATCGGCTGAACGCTACCACCAGCATGTTCACCATTATAAATGGTAACATATAGTCCGCTGGCAAGATTCTCAAGAGCTGCTCCATTCGAGAAAACTTTATCAAAATCTGGTTGATTATCGTTTTCTACCTTAAGAAGGTCTTTTTTACACCCTTGCATCAAAAACAGAGCGAGAGTGATTGCGTATATAAATTTTATTTTTTTCATAATTGTCTTTTTTAATCTTAAGAGTTAAAAATCCATCGAAAGTGAGAAGGCATAATTTCTGAAGTTAGGATATTTAGAAGTACCATCATACGGTTGTCTAATACTTCCTACTTCAGCATCATATCCACTGTAATTATCAAAGTTAATTAGGTTACGACCTACAACTTTTGCAGTTATACTTTTAACAACACCACCAAACACATCTAAGCTTTTTAGTGGGAAAGTATAGCCTAAAGCCACCTCTCTAAGTTTAAGATAGGTTGCATCTTCAACCCAATAAGCATTAGGAGTATTTACATCGTAGAAATTAAGGAAATAATCATAAGCTTTTTTATCAGCTTGAGCTACTGCGCTCTGATCCATTTCAGGATTTCTTAAATCTCTAGTTAACCATTGTCCTTTCGCGTTGTAAATATTTCCACCTTTCTTAAGATCAAGTAAGAAATAAAGAGTTGCACGCTTATAATTAAACGTGTTTGCTAAACCCATATTGAAGTCAGCATTACCATCTCCTATTTTATCAAACAAGATCGCACCTTTTTCATCTAAACGTTTGATCGCTTTCTCAGTAGTCTTACCTTCAGTTCCTGCAGCAATTACATATCCTTTTGAGTTTAAAACATAATCAGCAATAGTTTTTCCTGCTGGTAGCTGCTTGCTCATCTGATCAAGACTTTGCACCCATGAATGACCATACATTGCTCCATAAGTTTCATTTGCTTTGATAAAGAACATTTGCTGGCCACCACCATCAGTACTACCAAACACATATGGTGCAATAGGAAGGTCAGTGATTTTTTGTCTGATTCTAGAATAAACTAGATTCGAGCTCCATGAAAAATCTTTTTTCTTGATCCAGTTAGCAGAAAGACTGAATTCTATAGTCTTACTTTCTACTGATCCAGCATTTTGAAACTGGCTGGTGAATCCATTGTTAAGGAATCCTAAAAGAGGAACATTTAAGAATTGATCATCGGTAACTGACTTAGCATAAACAGCTTCAAATGAGAATTTCTTTAAGAAATCAACATTCAAACCCACTTCAGTTTCAGCAGTTTTAGATGGCTTTAAATTTCTGTTACCTTTTTGAACAGCTGCTGCTGAACCATTATTTAAGGTAAAGGTTTCATATTGCCAATCAAAACCTGGACGAATACCAGCAGTTCCGTAAGCAGCTCTAACTTTTAACTCATCAATTCCCGGGATTTTAATATCCTCAGAAATACGGTAAGCACCTGAAATCCTGTAATATGGATTCCATCTTTGATCAGAACCGAAAAGTGATGAACCGTCATAACGGTACATACCATCTAATAAAAACTTGTCTTTATAATCAATTCCTAAGATCGCAAAATAGTTTTGTGCTCTTTCTGTTTCATTATATGAAGCCGCATCATTGATAACCGCGAAGTTATCATAAGTAGGTATACCGGCAACACCAAACTGAGAAGATGAAACCTGATAGTTTTCGTATCTGCGGTTTTCATATAAATAGGAAAGTTTACCTCTTAAAGTCAAATCTCCAAAATCTTTAACCATGTTTAAAGTGGCTTGAGTGTTTTGGCTATTTCCTTCATCAGAATAATCCTGTAAGTTTCCATTAGTATATGACATACCTTTAGTTGCTGCTGTACCACCTGTTGGAGTCCAGTAATCTTTTGGATTATAGTTACGATAACGGTAATTACTTCTTTCCAAAGAATGACTTACATCAAAATTTGCCCATGAATTTATTTTTGCATTTAAAGCAAAA
>CAIJME010000186.1 GCA_903821625.1 uncultured Sphingobacteriales bacterium
CCGGCTTTTCGATGATTTCAACCAAGGTGGCATGCCAGAAATCAAATTTTAAAGACAGAGTATCTTTAACATAGGCTTTGGTTAAAAGTACCCCATTATTGAGCTGAATACTCCGATTAGCCTCATTTGAGGAGTTAATTGCATTCCGTATGTATTTCACATAATTCATAAATCTGGTCTGTTCCGCAGGAATCTGTAATTCTGCATTTTGTCCGCAGGAAGCTAAAAGGAGAATAATTCCTGAAATAATGAAATTTTTCATATTCTTTTAATTAATTAACCCCCAAGCGACCGTTTTCATAGGTTATTTAGGTTAAATTAAATGTAGCCAATGACTCTCAAAATTCCAATAATCCCAACAAGAATCCAAAATAAATTCAATATGGTATAGGCTCGGTCCTTTTTGAGTAAGGCACACCAGGAAAGCAGAATGGCATCTATAGTATTAAAAACCCATACAAAAAGAAAGGGGCTATCGGGACCGAGCCAACTAACTAGGGTAAAACTGAATATTCGCATAATGACCCCGATCATTTCAAAAGTTTTTATATTTCGAAGTATAAATTGGCTCATAGGGTCTTGAAGCTAAGTTTTTGTAGTTTAAAAAATGTGTACATTATTTCGATTTTAATGTAAATGAACTCGTTATTGCAATGCATGAATTTCTTGAAAGGGAATGTATCCCGAATAGTGTACGGGTGTGCTTTCGGGCTGCTCCGAGCACACCTCATTAAAGAGATCAGAAGCTCCGTTTGCAACAGTCGGGCCATCATTCCAATTTGATACTGTTGCATTATTCCGGTTTCAGCAAGGTCTTACTTGCGCTTACTTTCTCAATCTTATCTCTTGAATAGTAGATCGGGAAATGCTGATCTTTGGCCCATGGCTCAAAAAGGTTTCTGTAAAAAGGACTTGCAGGATCACCAGATTGACCCGGACCATTGGTCGCTACTGAAGCATCCCAATCGCCGGTATTTACGATAATGCGGAAGGAAGCTCCGGCATTCTGGCGTAAATTTCCACTGGTTGAACCCGGCGTGTCACCATAACCGCCACGGGGCAGGGGACCGAGGTCTAAGCGAGCTTTTATACTGTCTTTTACCAGATGCCCCAATGCATGAGCCATATAGGTATGTTTATATTTTTCCTGTCCGTATTGCCATTTGCTCATATCTGGGCCTAGTTTTTCTTCGAGATCTTTGAGACCTGAGCTAAAAGTTTCGGCTAGAAAGCGATCTCGGCCAACAATTGGATCCGAACCGAATTTTTTATCCGGATTCATGATCCAGTCCATTATTTTGCTTGTCTGCAGACTGATCAAACCTTTGACCGATTTCGGAATAAATCTTTCATTGGCTTGTGCTTTGATTTGATTCTCCCAGGCCACATAGATCGCAGCTTCAATGGATTTCGGATTGAGTTTGAAATTCCAATTTTTCAGCATTTGTCTTGCCTCATTTGCATTTTTTTCTGAAAAAGTCAGTTTGTTAAGCAGGGGAGTGATTGTTCTCGCAGGTATCGACAGATAGTCAACCTGCAGGGATTTCATGTCATCCATAGTTAATTTTTTATCCGTGCTCAAAACCTCATTGATACGGTTTCCGCGGAAGGGATCTGCCCATGCGAATCCAGTTGCATCCCAGCGGTTAAAATTCTCAGGTGTAAGATTTTGATTTGCAGTTGCAAAAAATCCTTTTGCAGGATTAAAGGTATGCGGACGCTCCTTAATTGGTAAACGGCCTTCCCATTCAAAGCGACCATCACCCGGGACAGGTACGAGTCCGCTAGATTTTTTTCGAATAGGCTGATAACCAACCACCTGCCA
>CAIJME010000187.1 GCA_903821625.1 uncultured Sphingobacteriales bacterium
AGGAATGCAAGATTTAAAAAATTTAGCTCAGGAAATCAGAAATCAAGTTACTGAGAAAAAAAACAGTGGTAAATAATTAGACCACTATTGAAAATAATTAAAAAGGCCTGTTTATCAGGCCTTTTTAATTATTCGGTATTTTTTACAGGCTTGAATAGGCCAAAGCAGTACGTAGTATTATACTTCTTCTGGGCATAAAAAGTTTACTATTTTATTTGATTTTTTGCCCTTCATTGATCCCTATTTTAGAGAAGCAAATAGTGCCTTCATTTTAACGTTTTCATCATTTCATTCCTGTGCTCCCTCACATCTAGTTGATCTTTTAAAATTCTTCCCTTTGCCAATTTGTATAAGCCGATATTTTTGCGCCCAGATCTGCCGAATCAAACATCCTAAAAGCTATTAGAATTTTTGTGTTAGCCCTGGCTGATCATCTTATTTAATCGAATAATCCGTCCATTTGTGTTAGATTTGTGCCAGAATTATGAAAGATTTTAAAAATTATTACCTCATACAGGCAAGTCCTGAAGAAGTTTATCTGGCATTAACTAATCCCCTTACCATTTCATTATGGACTGGTGCAGAAGCAGTAATGAGTACAGAACCTGGTTCAGAGTTCTCTCTCTGGGATGATAGTATCGTTGGAAAGAATATAGAATTTATAGAAAACAAAAAAATAGTTCAGCAATGGTACTTTGGTGATCAGCTAGAAGAGTCAATGGTAACGTTTTTACTACATCCTGATAAAAATGGAACTTCTCTTGAACTCCGTCACACTAATATTCCCGATTCCGATATTAAGGATATGATCGATGGCTGGAATTTGAACTATTTTGGCGCCCTTCAGGATTTTTATGAAGATTAGCGACCTTAAATTATTTTAAAATCACCGGCTTAGCAGCCGGAGCCAAGATTTTCGTCTCCCATAGTAAATATCCTATCACAACAACATATTCCAATACTATTATCCAGTAATTTTCATTGTACGGTATAGTACGATAGCTGATATAACTTAAAGGGATAAGAGCAGACCATACTAGAATAAACCGAAATCTCACAAATATACTCAAGGCAATTAGCGGTGTCAGATACCAGGGATGTATGATTGCTGCAAACCCAAGATAAATAATGAGTACCCAAAAGAAACCAGAGAGCATATCCGAATCTTTTAGATAAACAAATAATATTCCTGCCAGGGTACAAAGTATCATCAGCTTACTCAAAATGCCAATAGGATTATAGCCCATTATCGCCCATCCTATGGTCCTGAAAAATAAATAGATGCCTCCATTGAATTCAAATTTTCCATAATATAAATTGAGGCTTTCGACGATATGAGAAATTCGATCAGTGGTATTGATACTTCCAATACTAATGAAAGCGGTTATTAAAAGGCATGCTAATCCATACCCAATCGTTTTCTTGATCCCGATTTTTTTAATGAGAAAGGGTATAACAAGTATCGGCAATAGCTTTGTCTGTATCGATAGGGATAATGCGGTTGCCGAGCCAATAAATTGCTGCCTGTAAAAAAGTATTACAGCAAGCAAGAAAAAGAATATCATGAATGCTTCAAGGTGTATGTTACCCGTAAGTTCTATGATTACCAGCGGGTTGAGTAGATAGATTAAAAGATGTGAAGGGTCTTGTTTTCTTTTATTTACTAGTGTATTCAAAAGGTAAAGAGTGCCAATTTCAGAAAGGAAGATCATGGACTTTATCACAATTAAATTTGTTTGCAAACTATCCTTCCCAATTACTGATACTATGTTAAAAAGGATCTGAGATAACTGAGGATAAACACTGAAATAATCAGGTGAGTTGAGGTATGGAAACAATTGACTTAAAAAGGCATCTGAATTCTGATTTAAGAATTGCCTGGGTGTGAAGTCAAATGGATTAAAACCTAATTGTTGAATCCGGCCATCCCAGAAAAAGCGATAAAAATCATCCGACAAGGCTGGTGTCGAAAAAATAAGGCAAAACCGAAATAATATGCCGCTAAGCAGAAGAACCTTAAAATTATAATGTCTTTTATTTTTTAATATTAAATAATTTAACAAAAATAAGGAGCTGTAAACGGTAATGAGAAGTTCAAAATTTGATCTTTCAATAAAATAGCCTATCAGAACATATCCTGCAAGAGATAGGATCAGTAATGAGTACATGGTTAATTTAGGCATTTATAAAAAATAGCTTACTTTGTAAAAGTATGCAAAAACGCACATGTACAGATCAAATGGGACGGGTTATTTCCTTTAATTATCCACCTAAAAGAATCATTTCGCTAGTTCCTTCACAAACCGAATTACTCTTTGATCTGGGTTTAGATGAGGAAGTAATTGGCATTACAAAGTTTTGTATTCATCCAAATGAAAAATTTAAGGCTAAAACTAAAGTTGGAGGCACAAAAAAAATTAATTTGGAGAAAATAAGAAGCTTGAAACCCGACCTTATTATTGGCAACAAAGAGGAAAACAGCCAAGCTCAGATAGCGGAATTAATGAATGAGTTTCCGGTATGGATGAGCGATATCAGTGTTCTGGAAGATGCTCTAAATATGATCGAACAGGTTGGAATTTTAACTGGGCATACTGAAAATGCTAAAGGATTGGCTTCAACCATTAAAAGTCGTTTTGCTGATCTTGAATCGATACGTGCAACTAATTTGAAGACTGCCTATTTTATATGGAAGGACCCATATATGCTGGCAGCAAAAAATACTTTTATTGATCATGTTTTGTCAAAGGCTGGGTTTGATAATTCAGTAAAATTGAATAGGTATCCTGTGATGAGTTTGGAGCAGTTAGATGAATTAGCTCCTCAAGTTATATTTCTTTCTTCAGAGCCCTATCCATTTAAGGATGAACATGTTCAGGAGATGAAGACTAAGTTCCCTGATTCCAAAGTCATGATCGTTGATGGAGAGCTTTTTTCTTGGTATGGCAGTCGTCTTTTGCATACCCCCGACTATTTACGATCACTTATAAAACTAATTAATGCACATCCTTAAATATTACGTATAATAGATTTTGTAATTAAGTAGAAAAAGGTTAGTTTTGCCGACCGAAATACCTTTAAAAGAGCTGAATGTTAAAGCTCTTGGATTTTAGGAATTTTCAAATTAATCCTAAAATGCGGATGTGGCGTAATTGGTAGCCGCACCAGACTTAGGATCTGGCGCTTCACGGCGTGGGGGTTCGAGTCCCTTCATCCGCACTGATTAATTCCCCGGCTACAAACCGGGGAATTTTTGTATAAACTAAAACGACATAA
>CAIJME010000188.1 GCA_903821625.1 uncultured Sphingobacteriales bacterium
AAATCCCACCGCTGCGCCTGCTGCTATGAAAGGTTCTGCGAGGGCTAGGACAGTAATTGCCGCACCAGTCAATGCGGAAGAACGGTTATTAAAGGTCTGTGCGAGCGTGGCGGAGAATAAAAATTGTATTAACCGTCTTGAGCGGTATTAGACAGGTAGTTAGCTATAAAAGCCTAAAAAAAATAATTCCAATCCAAATGCCGAAGCGCCATTCAGCGATGAGACCATAAAAGCCATTCAAAAACAGTAAAAAATCCTGAATACATCAAGAAATGATTAGGATTATTACTAATTTTCAAAATAAATACTGATTTCAAAAATTCAACATCATCTATATCAACCATGCGCAACCCAAAACTATATCTTTCTTTAGCTATAACCCTATTTTTAACATTAACCATTGCTTTTGCGCAAAAAACCTCGCCCTTAAACGGGAAAATTATAGTTATTGATCCAGGACATGGAGGATCGGCTGCTACAGACAGTTACCGTCAAGGTCCGACAGGAGAACGTGAAGAATGGGTTGACCTTAGAGTAGGCTTATTACTCAAGGAAATGCTAGAAGAAAAAGGAGCAAAAGTATTCATGACCCGAAGTACCGACGTGACTTTCCCATTAGCAGACCGCTCAAAAATGGCAATTGATAACAAAGCTGATTTCTTTGTTTCGATACATCATAATGCTACAGCAGACCCATCTGTAAATTTCCCAATTATCTATTTTCACGGATTATCCTCCTCGAACAAGGCAGGTGTTGCCTTTGGAAAGCAACTGGCAAAAAACCTAGTCAAATACATGTATAAGTCAAAAACTCAGGTGAGTGTCGTTTCTGACTTTACCATCTTTTCAGGAGCCGGAGCATCTGTATTACGAGGAACATACGGCATTCCAGGGGTGTTGGCTGAAGCTTCATTCTTCACAAACCCGCAGGAAGAAGCCCGATTAAAAGAAAAGGAACATAACTATAATGAAGCCATGGCTTATGCCTTGACCATTGAGAATTTTTTCAAAGGGACGACCCCCCGAATAAGTCCCAAAATAGCATCCGACTTTCCACCGCAATTTGCTACCCTTCAGGAAGCAGAACGTATGAGTCCGTTGGCAAAACGCTGGCTACAAGACTTTAACGAAGCCAAAGAATTAATGAAAAGCAAGGATAAAGAAGTTCTTCAAAAAGCTTACGATCTTTTCACACAATCAGCAAGGTCATTTCCCGACTCTTATGTTGCAGCCCAATGCCATAAATACAGAGTGATTTTATTAAAAAAACTCGGAAAGCCTGATGAAGCAATGCAAGAAGAGAAAAGAGTGAGTGAATTCTTTCCCGATTAACTCTGGAATGACTCAGCTAACAACCGGAATATCAGTACCCAAAAACATTTGGCACCTGCTGCAAATCCTTATTGAGGTCAAGTACAAATCCATTAATAACGGCAAATTCAGGCTTACCTTCTCTGGTTAACAGGAACTGAGCTTGCTGACCAATACCGGCTGCTTTAAGTGGTCCGATATCATTGTTAGTCAGGTTTAGAATCCTGTTGCTCAGTGGTCCAACAGGAGATTTAGCATCCAACCATTTTACAAATAAATAGCCTTCTTTAATCAGTTGAAACTCTTCTTCCTGAGTTAATTTATCCCATTCACTTTTCAGGATAGATTTAACCTTCCCAGGAATTAAACTGAATTGAGAAGCTTCAATTTCATCATGACCATAACTAAGCTCCAGATCGCCAAGCTCTTCTATTTGTCCGTTGTAGGACATGCTTGAAAAATTAGGCCCCTTAATCTGTGATAGGTTGATCCCAAGATTAGTTTTGAAAGGTATTCCCTCTTTGTTAATACTCACATTCCTAACTACCAAATCATACAATGACCTACTGTTTTCAGGGATCGATTCATAATTTGAAAGACTCTGGTCCACATAAGAATTTTTGGCAATCGACTCTAAAGCCGTTAAAAGCGCGTAGAAATTTATTTTCCGGATGTATTGTTTCTCAGGATCTGCTTTGAAACCTCCTGATTCTATCAGAATGGTAGATATACCCATGGCTTGAAAGGTATCTCCAAAACAACGTGGATCAAAAGCATCATCGTATTTAGCAATATTTCCAGGAATTTTGGTCTGGAGCGCATCATTCATAGTCAGGATCAACTGGGTAGCTATTTTCCTGCTTTCATTCATATCTTTTGGATAATTATAGGCTGGAGCAAGAAATGAAATCGTGGCCGATTTATCGGTACGACCAGCCGCATAAAGCGTACTTTGATCATGCAAGTTAAAACCAATTTCAGGCTGGATCTTTTTGGCAATCTCCATTAAGGCCCTTCCCTCAGGGGTAACCAGCAAACGGGCATCGCGGTTAATATCAATTTCCTGGTCATTTCTTCTCTTCCACTCCTGAGCACCATCTGGATTGAGCATGGGTACGAAATGAAGTTCCAGATTATCCCTAATCATTCTTCGCAAAGGATCAAACTCATCAATTCCTGCTAAAAAATTGAACAGATCGAATAAAGCCATCGTTGCGGTAGATTCATCGCCATGCATTTGCGACCATAGTAAGACCTTAGTCCTGCCCCTACCAAAGGTCAGGTGATTAATGCTACGTCCTTTGATTGAGCGACCAATCTCTTCAGTCATGAACAATCCGGAATTGATATTTTTCTGAATAAGTTGCAGGACATCACTATGCTTTATAAAGCGATTTTTTATACTGGCTTCATGATACAGTTCATAATTATCCCATACCCTATCCACATCTTTTTTAACCTGTGCAGAGTCTTGAGCAGCTACAATTTGAACACTAATAAACAGCAAAGCTGTAAGAAATATATTTTTTGATCGCATGAAATTGAGATGTTAATCTGCTAAAAATACAAAATATACAATTCCTATATTAGCAATGGCTATTATATTAATCGAGCGTATAAAATGTTTACAATACTCCTGTCCATATTATTATCTATTATACCATCAGAGTCGGCTAGTTCAATCCATCTGAAGAAAAAGATCAACTCGGAGCTTACAAAGAATAAAGGAACATTCGCATTAGCCTATAAAGATCTAAGCTCTGGAGAAGAAATCTTGATTAATGAAAAAATCAGCTTCCATGCTGCAAGCACCATGAAAACGCCAGTCCTGATTGAGGCCTATAAACAAGCCGCTACCGGAAAGTTCCAAATCCAAGATTCTCTCCTAGTCAAAAATGAATTTAAAAGTATCGTAGATGGCAGCCTGTATTCGCTTGATTCAAAAGATGATAGTGACGTGGAACTGTACAAAAGGGAGGGCAAGAAAGTTAAAATCTATGATCTCCTTTATCTCATGATCATTAAAAGCAGTAATCTAGCTACCAATATGGTCATTGACCTGGTTGGGGCTAAGAATGTCAACAATACAATGCGCCAAATGGGCGCCAATGATATTCAGGTTTTACGGGGAGTAGAAGATAACAAAGCTTATCGCAAAGGAATCAATAATACCACTACAGCCTATGACCAGATGTTGATATTTTCGGAAATGGCCAATGGAAAAATTGTAAGTCAGGAGTCTTCGGATGCGATGATTAGCATCCTAATCGACCAAAAGTTTAACGATAAAATTCCTGCTAAGCTACCGAATAATGTAAAAGTGGCTCATAAAACCGGCTGGATCACGGGTGTAAATCACGATGCCGGGATAGTTTTACTTCCCGATGGCAGGAAGTATGTTTTGGTTTTACTTTCAAAGGATCTTGAAGATGATCAAGCGGCAGTTCAATCGATGGCCAAAGTTTCTAGAATGATTTACCAATATTTTGATCGGAAAACTAGAAGTAGAACTAATTTAAATAGGTCTTCGTTTGGGATGATGTAGGAAGCAAGAAGTATGAGGTAGGGTGTATGAGGTCTGAGGTAGGAGGTTAATCGTCAAATTTATTTTTTAAAGCTATACACCTGCGTCTTTGCGTCTTTGCGAGAGTCTTTTTTTACCTATACCCAGGGCTGAATTTGTGCTTGGTAGATTCAATTATCAAGCTAAAATATCGTCCCGAAACCTGCATAGGGAAGTGCTTGGTGTTACCAAGCATTTATAATTTCTTCCCGCTCATAGCCGCGGGGGCCTTACCTTTTTCTGTAGCCCGCCCGGATGAATCCGTTCGGACGGGCAAAAAAGTACCAATGCCGAGGCCCGCGTTAACGATGGCAGCGGTATCCTTTTTGGCTTTTTGGAGCCAAAAAGATATAGCGTACAGCGTGTTAAAACGCCCAAAATCTAATAAATAGATC
>CAIJME010000189.1 GCA_903821625.1 uncultured Sphingobacteriales bacterium
ATTTTGTGCATAACTGCCCTAAATGTGGAAAAAAACGCTAAAAAGACATGATTTTATTTTTTTCAATTATTCATTATTTAAAAAAAACATTATAAATTAGTATGAATAAAACGTTACTAACCTTAAATTAAAAGAGTAAAATCATGAAAAAATTCACTGAAGCAAAAAATTTATTCGAGTCTTTAGAGGCAGATGCAGACAAGTTTTACAACAAGGCAAACAGCGCAGCTGGTACCCGCGTTAGAAAAGGAATGCAAGACTTGAAAAATCTTGCTCAAGCTATCCGTCTTGAAGTACAAGAAAAAAAGAACAAAGCAGCTAAGAAATAATTTTCTTCCTCAAAGAAAAAGGCCCGTTCTTAAGAGCGGGCCTTCTTTGTTTTATAGCAAATTTAATTGCTTAAGATTTGCTTTTATTTGATGTTCAATACCATCGCTGACATTAACAAGAGGCATTCGCATGGTGTCATTACAAATCCCAAGTTGTTTCATTGCAGATTTTACTCCTCCCGGATTTCCCTCAACAAAACACAAAGATGTAAATTCTGTTAGGCTATGGTGTAAAGGCTGCGCCTCAATGAATTTACCATCCAGACACATACGAACCATGGTAGAAAATATTCCTGGCAGCGCATTACCAATAACTGATATTACACCTACTGCACCTATAGCAATTAAAGGCAATGTTATTGGATCATCGCCAGAAATGAATAAAAAGTCAGCAGGCTTATCCTTTATAATTTTATTGAACTGCTCAAAATTGCCCGAAGCTTCTTTCATCGCAATAATGTTTTTATGATCATGCGCTAAACGCAGAGTTGTTTCAGCAGTCATGTTTACTCCTGTTCTGCCTGGCACATTATAGAGTATGACAGGAAGTGGACTATGATCAGCAATAGCATTGTAGTGCTGATAAATTCCTTCCTGAGTAGGTTTATTGTAATATGGACAAACAGAAAGTACCGCATCAAATCCTTTAGAGTCAAATTTTTTCAAATCATTTAAAACTTCAGAGGTATTATTTCCTCCAATACCTGCAACAAGATTTACCCTTCCATTGACATGAGTAACAGTGGTGTCCCAAACCGCTTTTTTTTCATCGCTACTCAAGGTAGCGGCTTCTCCGGTAGTACCTAAAGAGACAATATATTCTACTCCGCCATCAATGATATGGTCAATTACAGTTTTGAGGGCAGTGTGGTCAACAGATCCATCTGTTTTGAAGGGAGTAATCATAGCTACTCCGGTTCCATGAAATTTATTCATTGTATTTTTATTACCTAAACTGTTATTCTGCGAATTTAAGTGGAAATTGCTCGGTTTTAAAACCTTATCTTAAATATTACCATATTTCTTCAAAATTATTGCAGCATTTTGATTAAGTCATCATCCGAAATGATTGGAATTTGAAGTTTTGTCGCTTTTTCGAGTTTCGCAGGACCCATATTATCACCTGCCACCAGATAATTTAATTTGGCTGAAATGCTACTTACTATTTTTCCACTATTGGCCTCAATTATATCTTTTAATTCATCACGGCTGTAATTTTCAAACACCCCTGAAATTATGAATGATTTTCCTTCCAGTTTACTGCTTTCTAATTCAACCATTTTCAGTACAGATTCGAATTGTAATCCATGACTCCTGAGCTGTTCTATTTGCTCCTTATGTCTAGGGTCTTTGATATATTCGATCAGACTTTCTGCAATTCGCTCTCCAATTTCTTCAACAGCTACTAATTCCTCAAAATTGGCATTCATCAGACTATCAATATTCTTAAAATATGCTGCAAGTTTTTTGGCTACAGTTTCTCCGACATATCTAATACCTAGTCCGAAGAGAACTTTTTCAAAAGGCATCTGCTTGGATTTTTCTATTCCTTCAAGCATATTACTAATAGATTTTTCGCCAAATCGGTCGATTTGTTTCAGGAGGTCTTCCTTTTCATAGAGTGTGTAAAGATCACTTATGTGAACAATAAAGCCTTTTTTATAGAATGATTCGATGGTTTCATCACCTAATCCATCGATGTTCATGGCTTTTCGGCCAATAAAATGCTGAATTTTTCCTATGATTTGAGGAGGACAGTCTTCATCATTCGGACAATAATGAACAGCTTCTCCTTCTTTCCGGATCAGAGGAGTTTTACATTCAGGACATACTTCAGGGTAAATCACTCTTAATGCTGAATGGTCTCGTTTGCTTGTATTGACCGCAATAATTTTGGGAATGATTTCTCCTCCTTTTTCAACCAATACCGTATCGCCTAAATGCAGATCCAAGCGTTTAATTTCGTTGGAATTGTGAAGTGTTGCCCGTTTTACTGTTGTGCCAGCCAGTAAAACAGGTCTAAGATTCGCTACTGGAGTTACCGCACCTGTTCGGCCTACTTGATAGGTAACTTTTTCTAAAATGGTCTCAACTTCCTGTGCTTTATATTTATAGGATATGGCCCACCTTGGTGATTTTGCTGTAAATCCAAGTTCCTGTTGCTGATTTAAATTATTAACCTTGATCACGATGCCATCAATATCATAACTTAAACCAAAGCGGTGCTCCTCCCAATAGTGTATGAATTCGAGTACATGATCAATGTTTTGACATAATTTAGTATGCTTACAGACATGAAACCCCCAATTTTTTACAGCCTCAAGGCTTTCCCAATGGGTTTTATAACTGTATTTTTCTGTGTATAAAAAATATAGAAAACAATCTAGCGGTCTTTTTGCGACCACTGTTGAATCCTGCATTTTTAGCGTTCCCGAAGCAAAATTTCTTGGATTGGCAAAGGCATTTTCATTATTCTCAATTCGCTCATTATTAAGCTTTTCGAAAGCAGCTCGATGCATAAATATTTCTCCTCGAATATCAAAGGATTCGGGATGTCCTAAAGCCTTGATAGTTTTTGGAATACTTCGGATTGTTTTGACATTATGGGTTACATCGTCTCCCTGTGTCCCATCTCCACGGGTAATTGCACGTATTAGCTTCCCATTTTCATAACTCAAACTTATTGAAAGTCCATCAAACTTCAACTCACATACATATTCGAAATCATCACCGATAACTTTTCGAACCCTCTCGTCAAAGTCCTTCAGATCTTGTTCATTATAAGTGTTACCGAGAGATAGCATTGGCCACTTATGTTTAACCGTCTCGAATTCTTTTGTAATATATCCTCCCACTTTAATAGTAGGCGACTCAGGATCAAGATACTCCGGATATTCCTTCTCTAGCCTGGCAAGTTCTTCCAGCTTTTTATCGTATTCAAAATCTGAGAGGGTAGGCTGGGCCAAAACATAATATCTGTAATTATGCTCATTCAGCTCTATTACAATACTTTCAATCCGTTCTTTAATTTCAAAAAGTGACATATAGCGAAGATAATTTTTTTCAATTGAAAAATGGATACTGAATCAGAGAATTGACTCTGAAATTTAGCTTTCAATCCTAATGATAAGCCTAAAGGAATTATTTTTTAATTTTTAGTATTAAGGGTTAATTGCCACAGAAATTTCGTCAAATATTTCAATGTAATTTCCCTGTAAATCCTCATGATATTCACAAAGAATCTTAGAAAGATTATGCATCTGACTTTCATTTAAGGGGTCTTTCCAAACACGCATACAGATTCGGTTTAATGCATACATGATGTTATGGCTTTCGCGATAACTATTTAGATAATTTGACTGGATGAATTTATCAAAGAATTTAAAAAAATGGTCTGTATCATTTATGTTGTTCAATTTTAGAAATTTACTCATCCCTAATCTATCGGATTGTTGCAAATGTTTATATAAATCTTCAGCTACAACATGATTTTCGGTAAGAAGAGTGCTATCGAGCATGAGTTCAAGTGAAATATGTGCTAAAAAGGACGGTCTGACTATTGAATCCTGCAAATAGGGTGCAATGCGCGCTCGTATTGCTCGGGTATGTTCAAAAAAGAAAGTAGAATTATGAAAATGGCGGTCTACAGCAAGATGCCGCTTCCAGCCATTAAGAATAGAGTTTTCAAGTTCACTTGTAAATAATTCTGCCTTTTTTTCAGGATGCATATTCCAATCCTTTCTTGCATTTTTTACCAGATCTGGCAAAACAGTCCCCAACACCAGATGCGGGTCTTCGCTATGTCTGTCAAAGTAAAAGTGAGATAGGAAATTCATTTTTTGTTAGTTCGGTTGATTATTTATGCAAATCTTCCGGGATGGTTTGTATTATCATAAAAATACGAAAATATTTGCGATGCAGTGGTTTTATCAATTCTGTTATATTTGTATTTCTAATGATCCTTAAGATAAAATGAACTTTGTAGAAGAATTACGCTGGCGGGGTATGCTACACGATATAATGCCTGGTACTGAAGAAGAACTCAATAAAAAGATGACCTCTGGGTATATAGGTTTTGATCCAACAGCAGATTCATTACATGTTGGGCACTTGACACAGATCATGACCCTCATTCACTTTCAAAGGTCAGGGCATAAGCCTTTCGCTTTGGTGGGTGGCGCAACAGGTATGGTTGGTGATCCTTCGGGCAAGTCGGCAGAACGTAATTTGTTATCTGAAGAGGTATTGAATCATAATGTGAAATGCCTAGAAGAACAGTTGAAGAAATTCCTTGACTTTAACTGCGGCCCTAAAAGTGCAGAAATGGTCAATAATTATGACTGGTTCAAAAATTTTACTTTCCTTGATTTTATACGAGATGTAGGTAAGCACCTGACTGTTAATTATATGATGGCTAAGGATTCTGTAAAAAAGCGTCTTGAAGGTGAAACAGGTATGTCATTCACGGAATTTAGTTATCAGTTGGTTCAGGGATATGACTTTTATTATTTGTGGAAAGAAAAAAATTGTCAGGTACAAATGGGCGGTTCAGATCAGTGGGGAAATATCGTTACCGGAACAGAGTTAATTCGCCGAAAGGCAGCAGGTAATGCATTTGCTATTACCACTCAATTAATTAAAAAGGCAGATGGAACCAAATTTGGTAAAACCGAAAGTGGTGCGGTATGGTTAGATCCTGCCAAAACATCTCCCTATAAATTTTATCAATTTTGGTTAAATACAACCGACTCGGATGCAAAAAGCTGGATCAGAATATTCACACTTAAATCAGAGTCTGAAATTAAGGAACTTGAAAAAGAGCATGACCTTGCTCCGCATTTAAGAATTCTTCAAAAGGCACTTGCTGAAGAGATTACTATTCGCACGCATTCTTTTGATGCACTTCAAACTGCCCTGAAAACTTCCGATTTCTTATTCGGGAATGGTTCTTTGGAATTTTTGAATTCATTAAGTAAGGAAGATGTGCTTGAAGTTTTTGAAGGCTTACCCCAATTTACTCTTGCTAAGAATGAATTTTCAGCGGGTATTAATGCAACTGACCTACTGGCCGAAAAAACTACGGTATTTCCATCTAAGGGAGAAGCTCGTAAAATGATTAGTGGTGGAGGGGTTTCTATCAATAAGGAAAAAATAGCGGATCCTGCTTTGATATTAACTACAGAAAACCTGATCAATGGTATATTTCTGGTCGCTCAAAAAGGAAAGAAGAACTATTTTTTGATCATATTTGAATAGTATTTAAGCTGTTTTTCGGGAGCTGAATAATCAAGGAATGGAATAATCATTATTTAAGCATGCTGGAAAAGATCAGTGACTATTATAGAGTAAATAAGGCTAAATGTGATGAAGAAATAAAACGATTGGATCGGCAGATCAATATCTATTCTTTTATGCGCCTTTTAGCCTTAGCAGCAGGCATATTCCTGATTTACCAATCTATTAAGTATGAACAGCTCTGGCTATCATTTTTAATCGTTCCTGCCTTTATTCTTTGCTTTGCCTGGCTTGTTTCCAAACAAAGTATGTTTCAGAAGCAAATGAATTATTTCAGAAATCTGAGAGATGTTCATCATAATGAACTAAATAGCCTCGAAAGAAAGCCAAATATTTATCCTGATGGTTCAGTTTACGAGGACGATCTTCATCCCTACACATCTGATTTGGATATTTTCGGTAAAGGATCTCTGTTTCAGATGATGAATCGCTGTGCCACTGTATCCGGTAATGCCAAATTAGCCGGCTGGCTCATGAAGCCTGCATCAGTTAGGGAAATCAGAGAACGACAGGTACTGCTGTCTGAATTGGAATCAAAATTAGTTTGGAAGCACCATTTTCAGGCTGTGTTACTGTTCGCAAATACATCATCAGAAGATCAGGTAAAAGAACTATTCAGGTATCTAAAAATTGTCCCCGATGAGTCCGGATCCTGGATTAAAAAATATGTTCGCCTGATTCCCTGGTTATTTTCATTAGTAGCAATCAGCGCCTGGTTTATGCCATTATTAATCATTCCCCTACTTGTTTTAATCATAGTCAATCTCTTCCTTATGCAACAATATGGAGCAAGGATTGCAAAGACAGATAGTATGATCGGGAAAATGAGCAGGATCCTAGCTCATTTTTCGAAAGCTATTTCAGCTATAAGTGAGGAAGAATGGGCCACTCCTTTAGGCAAAGATCTTGCTGTTGATCTCAAGGATAATAAAAATGGAAAGCTATCTGAGCAGATTAAACAATTTTCACTGCTTATAAATCATCTTACATTTGGGCAGACCGGGGCAGGGGCAATTTTGAATGCCATTATGTTATGGAATATCCGTCAGATCTTTGCCATTGAAGAATGGAAGAAGGATAATCATGATAATTTGAAACAGGCATTTGACGTCATTGCAACCTTCGAATCATTGATCAGTTTGAGTAGTTTAAAGACCAATTACCCTGAATGGTGTTTTGCTCTTATCAATGAGGGCGATCGTTATACTCTGATTGCCGAAGATATTGGTCACCCTTTGATCCCGTCACAGGTAAGGGTTAATAATGATTATAGCATGAATGATGAATTTAAGATTAATATCATTACAGGTTCTAATATGGCAGGGAAAAGCACATTTTTACGGACACTGGGCATAAATACGGTTTTGGCACTTTGCGGTGCTCCATCCTGTGCCCGAAAAATGGAAGTTAGCAGAATGCTTGTCTTTACCTATATGCGTATCCGCGATTCATTAAATGAAAGTACCTCCACTTTTAAGGCCGAGTTGGATCGTTTGCAGTCTTTAATTAAGATGCTCGATAGCTCGGAGAAGGTCTATTTCCTGATTGATGAAATGTTAAGAGGTACTAATTCAGTGGATAAATACCTTGGGTCCAAAGCTGTTATAGAAAAGTTGATCGCTCAAAATGCAGTAGGAATTGTAGCTACACACGATCTGCAGATCGCAGAACTGGAACAAAAATATCCGGATTATATCCGCAACTATTACTTTGATATTCAGCTGGAAGGTGAAGAAATGAACTTTGACTATAAGTTGAAGGCTGGTGAGTGCAAAACCTTTAACGCTTCTTTATTGCTTAAAAAAATAGGAATCTATTAAATTTTTCAATAAAATTGATTTTATATCTGTATAATTTGCATTTTATCAAATCATATTAATTTTTATCCTGAATTTAATCAGTATCACATAATTATTCGATATTTTTTATCGATTGATTCAAAATGTGCCTTTTAAAAGAATTTTTTAGGAGGATAATATGAAAATTGATTGATTGAACGGAAGATTTTAACAAAAATCCGGGATTATACTTAAGATCTCTAAGTATCAATAATGGTACATGGATGATTTATTTGTTTTCTTCTATGTATTCAAATGTCAGAAATTTACTGATGAATATTCACTGCTAAATTGCTAATTATCTGGTAATCAGTATTAATTGATATTTTTTGCTGTAGTTTGTTTGTTTTTCAAACCTTCATTAACATAGACTGACTTTCATTTTCTATATAGTATTTTCTTTTTGATCAGGTTATTATAAATTGTATTATGCTCTATTTTAGGGTAATACGATTATTTTTTTGATTATTTTTTTTTAGATTTAGGATATAAACTTAAACTCTAAAAAATGTCTGATTTCCTAAACCGCCGTAAATTCCTGCAGGACACTGCTGTTGCCGGTGCTGCTTCATTGTGGTCGCCATCTCTAGGTGCTGAAACTTTATATGAGGCTAATGTCTCACACATTGGTAAATCTAAGTGGGATCTTGATTCTCCGGCACTTTGTGTTGACCTTGATAAAATGGAGAAGAATATTAAAGCAGTTCATACAGCTTTAAAAGGTACTGGTGTAGGGGTTCGCCCGCATGTTAAAACACATAAATGTCCTGCTATTGCAAAAATGCAGATCGCTGCCGGAGCAGTTGGTGTTTGTTCGGCTAAGCTTAGTGAGTCAGAAGTGATGCTGATTAATGGTATTCAGAATGTATTGATGACAGGGGTAAATGTTACCGCCTCTAAAATCAAGCATGCAATGGAATTGAGAAAGAAATACAAGGGCTTTATTCAGGCAGTTGATAATATGCAAAATGCTAGAGATCTGCAGGATGCAGCAAAGGCAGCTGGTATTGTTGCTGATGTGGTAGTAGATTTGGATGTGATTAAGAGATCTGGCGTACAAAATGGATTACCTGCATTGGAACTTGCTCAATTTGTAGACAAAGCTCCGAATCTTAAATTTCATGGTGTACTTGCTTATGATGGGGCAGTACAACATGTTGAAGGTTTCAAACTACGTAGAGAGCAGGCCTTAAAAACATTTGAGCCCGTAGTGAATAGCTTTGAACTCATGAAGAAAGCTGGACTAAATATGGAAATTTTTAGTGGTGGTGGTACTGGCACTTATGATATCATGGCTGAAGTTCCTGGATTTACGGATGTTCAGGTTGGTAGTTATTTGTTTATGGATCATCAGTATATGATTATTGGCGGTAAAAATAACGAAAAGGAGTTTGATGATTTTGCTCCTTCTTTAACTGTTATGGCAACTATTATCAATAATAGTAATGAAGGAAAATATGTAACTGATTCAGGATC
>CAIJME010000190.1 GCA_903821625.1 uncultured Sphingobacteriales bacterium
ATGGTTTGTCAAACTGTACAGCCATACTAATATGAGTAGGGTAGAGCAAGGCGATCATCGGGAGGTTATATATTTCCTTAACCAAGTAGAAAAACAAAGCTGCACGATCATCACAATCACTATATTTAGAGAATAAGGTCTGCTCAGGTGATAAACGCTTCTCTTTTCCAAAATTATTTTCATCATCCTGATATAAAAAAGCATAGCGTGTAAATCGCATTAGATAATCAATTCCTTTTTTCTGTCCCATGCTTGATACATTTTTTTTCAATAGAGGAATTAATGAATGGTATGTTTCATGACTTAGCGGTATGTTAAAATAAGATTCAAAATCAACTACGGGATAATTTTTGAAGATATTTTCAACTTCTGAGTTTAATTTAACTTGGAAGTGATAGGCCTTTTGTCGGTAGTTGAACTGTATTTCTTTTTCGCTATAGGATTCAGGCTTAAAATCTGGCATCCTATCAACTTTATAAGAGAATGCATGAACTCCCTCGGGAATAATTACATGAACAGGATAAACTTTGTCCTTTTCAAAATCTACCTTACCATAGTCATGGTAGTTTAAACACATGTATTTTTTGCCTTCTATAGTAAAAAAGGGAATGTCATTGATGCTTTCATCATTCCTAACATAAAAGATCAATCGATTATTCCCAATAGATAATCGGGCATCATATCCAGATTTACTGAGTAAAAACCATTTATACAAGGTGTAACGATGGTAATTTTCTGCCTTAGGACTTATCTGTTGGGCAGTTTTGCGTATTAATTGATAGTATATCCAATCATTTAATTGGGTTTTTTCTTTATAGGCTAAAAGCGAGGCTAGTAGTGGCTGATAATCACTTTGGTTTAGTTGCTGATAGAAATTGGAGATTGATTCAGGAGTGAGTTCATCATTAAAAGAAATTTTGGAAGTTTCGTTTAACTCAAAATTGAAGGTTCCATTATAAAATTCAATGCTAAAATTATCGGCAAATACAGTAGAATTTGATAAACAAAATGTGAATATCAATGACAATTTTATGCTGAAAATAGCTATCTGAGACCTCAATTTTTAATTACTTAACATTAAATTAACATTAAAATTATGTTAAGGTAACATAAAATAATTAATCCTGGATATTTTTTCCTAATTTTTTAAGTATTTCATTGGGAATTGTTTCAATATCTAGTACCAAAAATCCATCCAAACTATCTGAAAATTTAGGATCGATATTAAAGCTAATTATCTTTGCGTTTAGTGCCAGATATTGCTTTAATAAGACTGGTATCTTCATGTTAGTGATCTCAATGTCTGATATTAGTGAATCAAGGTCCTTTAATGTTTTGCTGCCTTCGGTAAGTAGATCTTTATCTATTTTTGAAAAATCAACTTTGAAATTTTTTCTAGGTTTAACAAATTGGCTGAGTTCATGATCAAAATTGTTATTTCTGATAAATTCTACAATTAGTGATTTGGATAGTTTTGTAAACCAATTGCTAATACTAACGGGTCCGATCAGGTAACGATATTCTGAATTTTTTGATAGGAATTGTACTATCCCTTTCCATAGTAAGAATAGTGGAAGTGGCTTTTGCTGATATTCCTTTCTTATCCAGGATCGCCCAAGCTCCAGACTTTTCATGAGTATCGGATAAAATTGTTTTTTGATCTTAAACAATTCATTCAGGTAAAATCCCCTTTTACCCATGCTGTAGAATATCTCGGCTCCTTTACCAATTCGATAAGCACCAACGATCATTTTTGATTCCTTATCCCAAATAAATAAATGATTATAATTGATATCGTATTCATCAAGGTCAGTCCGTTTATTTGTCCCTTCACCAATTTCACGAAAAGTGACCTCCCTCAATCGGCCAATCTCTTTTAATATAGTTGGAATTGCTGTTGAAGAGCAAATGTAAACTTCATAATTTCTCTCGGTACAGACTAAGAATTCGGTAAGATTAGCAATTTCCCTATCCAGATCTTCGACTGAAATTGGTGCAACAATTTCTTGAGATTTTTTCCTGATTTTAAAAATAGTACGAGGATTGAATATTTTCTTTTCGTTGTCTAGTCCGGCACCTAATGCATAAGTTTTAGCTCTTAAATAATCTAGTAGTTTGATTGGGCTATCGTAGAATGGAAGTTCAGAAGGTTTGACGGGTTTGCCAATTCTTAGTTTGATTATGTGACCTTGTTTATTGAAAAGTTCGGATGGTAGTTTTGCCGTCCTTAATGATGGATGAATTAGGCTCAATAGGTTGAATAACAATCCATTATTGCCATGAAAATAGATGGGAACTACAGGTACATTAGCTCTTTTAATTAGTTTACCAACTACGGGATGCCAGGACCTGTCTGTTATTTTCTGCATTTTAGTTTTGTAGGTTGAAACCTCGCCTGCCGGGAAAATGCCAATTGGAATACCAGAATTTAGCTGTATGATAGTACTTTTGATTCCACTGATACTCGAAGAGTTTTCTACGGTTTCAAAAGGATTGACCCCAATAAAGTAGTCAGAAAGATTTGGGATTTTTTTAAGCAGGAAATTGGCCATTAGTTTTGAATCTGGCCTAACAATGCACATGATCTTTAAGAGTATTAATCCTTCAATTCCACCGTAAGGATGGTTTGCAATTGCTAGAAAAGCACCTTTTTTTGGAAAATTATTTAATTCAGATTCATCAAATTCAATGGTAATGCCTATAATTTGTAATATTTTATCTATAAATGCTTCGCCTTGTAAATGCGCTGCTTTTTTAAAAACTTCATTTACCTCATTGATCTTCATGATCTCCATCATTAATGAGGCCAAACCGGGCATATGCAATTTGTCAATTTTGCTAGCCTTTTCAAATTCTGTTTTGGTTATGATCTTCATGAATTTTAATTAATTGAGACACAAAATTCGATATTTTACTATTACCTTTATGTTAAATCTGTGTCTG
>CAIJME010000191.1 GCA_903821625.1 uncultured Sphingobacteriales bacterium
ATAAAAATCAAATTATCAATCTTCATGTTTCTTCAATATCTAATTTGGGGATCATGGTATGTCAGTATGGCAAGCTATCTAAGCAAAACACTGCAGTTTAGCGGAGAGCAAATCGGACTAGCCTATGGCGCCTTCGCCATCGGTGCTATGATTGCACCTTTCTTTGTTGGCTTGATCGCCGATCGGTATTTTGCATCTGAAAAGATATTGGCTTTTCTAGGTATTTTTGGCGGATTGCTTTTATTTCTGCTTCCTGAAATGACTACATTCGGTGGCTTCTACCCAATGTTGATACTGTATTGCTGTACCTATGTGCCTACTTTGGCACTTGGAAATTCAGTTTCGCTACACCACCTTGAAAACCCAAAACGCGATTTTCCATTAGTGAAAACTCTCTCAGCAGTAGGATGGATTGCTGCAGGATTAATGCTCAGCTTTGTATTTCATGGAGAACTTTCTGCCATACAGTTTTATGTTGCAGGAACAATATCAATACTATTCGGACTTTTCAGTCTTACTTTGCCCCATACTCCTCCGATGAAAACCGGAAAAGATGTGAGTCTGGGAGAGATTCTTGGATTAGATGCCCTGGCCTTATTGAAAAAACCATCATTTGCCATCTTTATTGCGTGTATGTTCCTGATCTGCATACCACTTTATTTCTACTTCGTAAACATGAACCTCTACGTTACGGAACTAGGCTGGACCAATTCGGCAGCAAAAATGTCGCTGGCACAGGTTTCAGATATATTATTCCTGATTTTATTACCAATCCTACTTAGCACTTTTGGATATAAGAAGACGATCTTCATCGGAATTTTAGCCTGGGCCGCACGTTACTTCTTTCTAGCAGGAAGTGTTGACGCTGGAAATATGCAGACAACATTTGTATTCACAGCAATCCTGCTTCATGGTGTCTGCTATGACTTCTTGTTCATCGCCGGACAATTATATGTAGATGGAGAAGCCAATGAGCGGATCAGAGGTGCTGCTCAGGGATTGATTGCATTTATACTTTGGGGAGTTGGTGCATTTGTAGGGACAAATTTGGCAGGCATTTCGCAGGCGGCTTATACGCTAGAAAATGCTAGTGGAACCATTGCACATGACTGGCAAGGCATCTGGATTTATCCTGCTTGGGGCTCTGTTGCTGTGCTTGTGATATTTGTTGTTTTCTTCCGTGAACCTAAGAAAGTTGTGAAATTAGACGCTGAGAAAAGCTAAGAATGGAACATAATTCGTAATTGAAAACTAATAATTCGTAATTGAAAACTAAAATTCGCTGGGGGGTACTTAGCACCGCCAAAATAGGTGTAGTAAAAGTTATTCCCGCTATGCAAAAGGGGAAATACTGTGAAATTACTGCGATAGCCTCCCGAGGTTTGAATGAGGCAAAAAAAGTGGCAGATTCGCTTGGAATTCCAAAAGCTTACGGTTCATACGAAGAACTCCTGTCTGACCCTATGTTAGATGCAGTATATATTCCTTTACCTAATCATTTGCATGTAGAATGGGCTATAAAGGCCATGGAGGCCGGAAAACATGTACTACTAGAGAAACCTGTAGGCCTTTCTAGTAAGCAGGCTGAATGCTTAATACAGGTTTCGAAAGGCAAACCCCAGTTAAAAATAATGGAAGGGTTTATGTACCGCCATCATCCTCAATGGCAAAAAGCTAAAGAACTGGTTGAAGACGGGCAAATCGGATCACTTAAATCTATCCAGTCATTCTTTTCGTATCACAATACAGATCCAAGCAATATTCGTCATAATCCTGATTTTGGAGGGGGTGGCCTGATGGATATTGGCTGCTATTGCATTTCCTTGTCCCGCTTTATTTTTGGTAAAGAGCCCAAACGGGTGAATGGATTTATTGAGTTCGATCCAATATTTAAAACAGATCGGATGGCTTCTGGAATACTTGATTTTTCAAGTGGAATTTCAACATTTACCTGTTCAACACAATTAATGCCCTATCAGAGGGTAAATATTTTTGGGGATGTGGGGAGTATAGAAATAGAAATTCCGTTTAATGCTCCACCAGACAAACCCACTAGGTTATGGATTAATACCTCAGAAGGAACTAAGGAAATTGTCTTTGATATCTGTGACCAATATACCATTCAGGGTGATCTCTTCTCGAAGGCGATTCTGGATAACACAGCGGTTCCTACACCGCTTGAAGATGCACTTCATAACATGCTGGTGATTGAAGGAATTTTCAAAAGTTCTGAAAGTGGCAAATGGGTAAATCTATAAGCCATTGCTGTTTCTGAAAAAAAAATGCACCCTATGTCCATTAAAGTTAGGCGTGGCATTTTTATGAATTTTAAAATATAG
>CAIJME010000192.1 GCA_903821625.1 uncultured Sphingobacteriales bacterium
ATTAATAAGTCTGTAGCGAAAGTATTTATAGTGAGATGTTCGAATCCCTTCACTGGAAGGTATCTCGGGCAACTTCCAAAGGTGTTCAATCAGTATTGATTTTCTCCTAGAAGTTATATTGCCTCTTTTAATAAAAGGTTCGAGGTTTATCCCTTGATAATTTTTGGGCACTTGTAAACCTGCAAATTCAAGGATAGTTTTAGATACATCGATATTCAAAACCAGGGCATCAATACTTGAAGGATTAATTTTTCTAGGATCGTAAATAATTAGCGGAATACGGATTGAGGCATCATACATAAGCCATTTATCAGCCAGCTGACGATCACCGGTAAAATATCCATTATCGCCCATAAGAATAATAATTGTGTTGTCTGCCAAACCCCTTTCTTTTAACAATTTTCGTAGCATCCCAATTTCATCATCAATTTCACTAATCATTCGATAATATCCTTTTATACTATTTTGATATTTTTCAGGGGTATCAAACCTCCATTTCCACCTGGTTCTGTTAAAACCTTGTCGTACTTCTAATGGCAAACGGTTAAAATATTTTTCATCTGCAAGTACAGGAGATGGAATCAAAGCATCCTTGTATCGATAATCTGACTTTGACTGCCAAAAGTATTGTTCAACCGCAGGATCCTGGGCATGCGGAGCGCTAAAAAATATGGAAAGGCAAAATGGTTTATCTATTGAGGTATTTTTTATGAATTCCTGTGCTTGAAATCCACTATATCTGGTAAGATGTACTGTATCCTTGTTAATAGTCTTATAAAAATAACCACGCCTATCCGGACTATCCCCTCGATCATAAAAATCACTCTCATCAAAATATTGTTTTGGATTATCCATGATCACTCCCAATTTGCCAAAAAGAGCAGTGCGATAGCCATTGTCTTTTAATATTTTTGGATATATAATATCGGCATAAGGTTGCTGGAGTCTCGTTTTTTGGAAGGTATACCCATGAGTACGTTCATATAAACCGGTAAGAATGGAAGCCCTGCTTGCTGCACAGATTGGAGTAGTTGAGAATGCATTCTTGAAATAAGTGCCAGATCTGGCCAAAGCATCCATCTCAGGAGTTTCAATGATTGAATTTCCAGCAAAATGAAGAGCATCCCAACGCTGATCATCGGTTAAAATAAATATGATATTGGGCTTTTTGGCTTGTGAAAAAACCAACAAGGGCATCAAAAAGAAGTAGATAAGAACAAAAAGACCTTTAGAACGAATCATTAATTATAATTTAATTCAATAATCAAAATTCAGTTAAAAAATTACCAATAAATTAAAAGCCCTTTAACGATTCTCTAACCTACAAAATCAAGATTCTCCGTTATACGTTTTCCTTTATTCTTAAAGGTTTCAATATAATTCGAGATCCTTTTCTTAGCAATTTGCAAATCAGAATTATTGAGATTGATATTCAATAGATCAATAAACCATGGAATCTTAAATTCATTGAATACATAGATCTCAGCAATCTCTCTGGCAATTGGAAGTGTAGTTGTTTTTGAAGCATCATACACATCCTTATTATCGGCCTTCAAAAGCTTTGCATATTCCTCTTCAATTAATCTTTTAAGGAGGTCAAAACTAAATAGATCTCCGGCTTTTACACCAGTCTCTATATCTGAATCGGTAAATCTGGCTCCTTTATGAACCCATTCCCATACAATACTTAATCTAATCTCGCCTGTGGCCATATCTTCCATCAGGTAAAGAATATCATCGTTTCCAAAGTCATCTGCGGCCTTAAGTGCTGCAGCCTGCATTCCCTGAGCAAAAGCATTACCATACTGAATAGCCACACTCAACAGATTTCGAGCACCTCTGATCGTAATCGGTGCAGGCTCCAGAAAAATTAAACCATCCGCATCCTGCTGAGTATACGTTAGCGCTTGAAATTTTCTACCCACCTGATTCGCTTCTCCAATTTTTTCCCAGACCGGTCTAACAATATTCACCATTTTCCAATGTGCCACCCATTTTCCGCTGGCTCCCTCTCTTTGTTCTCTTTCAGCTCCAGCAAAAGCTTTTTTCATACTTGCTGATACCCCATCAGGTGATCCAACCGGAATATTAGGTTCCATCCCACCCTGCCATATCGCACAATTGCCATTCTTGTCAGACGTATTAACTGCTCTCCGAACCCGGTCTTCATAATTACGCATATACCCATAGGTCATGGTTACCGACTCAATATTGGGATTAATGAAAGTCTTATCCCATGCCATGGCATCAGAAACACTATTGATATAATCCCAACGGCCTGTATTATACCCCACAAAATGTTTTCCAAGTACAGCCCTAATCTCCATAAGTTGATAGGTAGCTTCGAGCTGCTCTACAAGAAGGTAAACTTTAATAGTTCCTATATCAAGTTTGAGGTGTTCCTCTAATGCCGAAAGCATTTTATTCCAAAGAGCTGCCTCTGTGGCTGTTTGTATTTTGGGAAGATACAGTACAATAGAGGAACCGGAATTCTGCAATTGTCTGTAATTATTAACCACATAAAGACATAAGTCAGCAATTGAAGCCGCCAATGCCATACCATCTGAATCACGGATATGACGATCATCCAGATGGAGCCCGCGGCATCTAAAAATCTTAGTGGTAAAGTCAAGCTGTGCCTTCCAGTCTTTTACCATCGGATAACCCAAAAAACCTTCCGACCAGCGGTTCATTTCAGAAGCAACCTGTTCCGCCACTTTTAAGAATATTGGATCTTTGGATATTGCAAGCTTTAAATTACGCTGATTATCAAGCGACATACTTTCAATCTGACCCAGAGCATCTTCACCATCAAACATCCATCCATCAGCGCCTGATAAAAGAGCATAAGCTGCATTTCTGATGCTACTCTCCAGACCTGCATTCGGCTTTGATGCCGGACCAGTTCCCTGAATCCACTGACGCTGCAGATCTTTTGGTATAACAGATCCTTCAAATTTTCCATCCCGTGCATCCTGAACTTTAATATCAGTTCCTGGGATCAGACTTTCAGGATCATAAAATGTAATTCTTGTTTTATTCTTTTGACGTTCATTTCTCCTGTTGATCCTTTCGGCCATCAGACCTTTTACAGACTTATTAAAATGAGCAAGTGCATGAAGTGCTTCTATCGCTTCTAATGTATATATATCCTGGTATTCTTCTTTAAGGTTATCACGGATAATGATGGTATTATTATTCATAGTATGTGTATTCCAAAAATTACTTAATTACATAAACAGTCATGCTCAGCGGGCCATGAGCACCCAAAACTAGGGCCTGTTCAATATCAGCTGTTTTTGACGGTCCACCGATAAAACCACCAAAACCATAAACTTCATCTGCAATTTTAGCATAAGCCTCATGCATCGTTGAAACGATCCGTGATTCATACACAACAACTGCCAGATGCTGAGAAATATAAGGTATTATTCGATGCCCCATAACCTCTTCGGTTAACCAAACAGCACCATTCTCGGCAACTGCTAAACGGGCTTCAATAATAGAAAGTTCTACATCTTCAAAGCTTTGAGGTTCAACAGATGATGAACAAATCTCAGCAACATCACTTAAAGCAGGCAATGTACTGACTATCCGTTTTTCGGTATCAAAATTCTCCCGGATATGGTTTTTTATGGCTTCTATATTTTTAGCGCTATACACCAGACCGCCAATTCCTGAAAATGTATTTTTATATTTTTCAACCACATCTTCTTCTGGAACTTTAAACCCAGAAATATCAGGAAGATCGGTTAAAGGAGGCTGATTCTTTAAAACAGCTGCCAGTATACTATCTCTGCTGCTCATTTAATTTGATTTTTATCATTATTACTCAGCTTTTCTTAACATTTTTTGAATACCATTCGCCAAAAGATTGTTCCGGGCTATCGGGCATATCACGCTGTTTATACCATGGATTGAATTTATTATTGATGGCAAAAGGTGCATGATTTAAAATCCATCGACCAGTTTTACCAGCGGTATTATAGATCTCAGGAGAGGATAAGGTCAGAGCCATTGCCTTCATACTGAATGTTTTACGGCTTGCAGAATATCCTTCTTTAACAATTACCTGACGCCATTTATAAAGCTGTTCATGGATTGGTATTTTAACCGGACAAACATTGCTGCATGATCCGCATAAGGTAGAAGCAAATGGAAGATCAGCATGTTTTTTCATGTCCAGATTTGGTGCTAAAATAGCTCCAATCGGACCAGATATCGTATTATGATAACTTAAGCCCCCACTCTTTCGATATACTGGGCAGGTATTCATACAACTACCACATTTTATACATTTTAGCGAGTCCCTGAAATCTGGACGGGCAAGCAATTAACTCCGACCCTTATCCACTAAAATCAAATGCATTTCTTGTCCCGGGCGAGGTTTTCTGAAATGACTGGAATAAATAGTAATTGGCTGCCCTATGGCACTTCTTGCCAAAAGTCTAAGAAATACACCAAGATGCTTTCTTTCCGGAATGATCTTTTCCAATCCCATAGAAGCGATCTGAACTTCGCATAAATGAGCTCCCATATCCGCATTACCCTCATTGGTACACACCACATACTCACCGGTTTCAGCAACAGCAAAGTTCACACCAGTTAATGCAGCACGCCTGGTCATAAATACATTACGAAGATGATTACGTGCAACACGAGTCAATAATGTAGGATCTGAAAGCCCCTTTTCTGTTCCCAAATGCTCATGAAATAACTCCCCAATCTCTTCCTTTTTTTTATGAATACATGGCAATACAATATGACTAGGTGGCTCATTATCAATTTGTTGAATATATTCACCTAAATCGGAATTAATAACATCAATTCCGCGGTCGGCAAGATATTCATTCAAATGGCATTCTTCAGTGAGCATAGACTTGCTCTTAACCATCTGATTGATATTCTTATCACTTAAAATTTTATGTATAATCTGATTGTGCTCCTCGGCATCTGATGCCCAATAAACTTTGACCCCATTTTTTTTGAGATTCTCTTCAAATTGCAGGAGATAATCGTGCAAATTGGAAATTACATTGGATTTAATAGCTGAGGCAGCTTCTCTCAACTCTTCCCACTGAGGAGTTAAATTTGCTGAACGGTCGCGTTTCTGCCTGATCCACCAAAGGGCACCATCATGCCAATCGACACGGTCTTCATCCCTATTGAATACTTCTGCTAATGTTGCGTGATCTTGTGTGCCTTTCATACCTTTATGGATGAACTGTTTAATATTTCTGCTATGTGAATAATCTTAACCTTACTGTTATTGCGCTGAAGAATTCCCTCCATGTGCATCAAACAAGAAAGATCGGGTGATGTAATGTACTCTGCGCCATGATTGGTATGATCTGTAATACGGTCTTTCCCCATTTTTACTGACACCGCCTCTTCTGCGATACAGAATAATCCGCCAAAACCACAACATTCATCAGCCCTGTCAAGTTCAGTTATTTCAAGACCCTTCACCATATTTAACAGTTGTTTAGGTTTTGAAAAATCGGGAGCAACCAGTTCTGACATCTGAGCAAGATGTAAACCCCTAAGCCCATGACAACTTTGGTGAATCCCTACTTTATGAGGAAAATATGCATCCAACGTATCTATTTTTAGAACATCTGTCAAAAATTCAACTAGCTCAAAAATTTTTCCTCTAATCGCTGAAGCTGCATTTTCATCAGCATGTGAATGTAAATGGTCCTTAATATGTAAAACGCAACTTGCCGAAGGAGCAACCACATAATCAAATCCGGAAAAATTCTCAATAAAAAGATCATTACAGGATTGAGTAAGATGCTCATAGCCCGAATTTGCCATAGGCTGACCGCAGCAGGTTTGTTTAGAGGGATAGCTAACCTCCGCACCAAATTTTTGCAGCAATTCAAGAGTTGCTATCGCTGCATTGGGGTATAATTGGTTAACATAACAAGGTATAAAAAGACCGATTTTCATATTTTTTTTCATTCCAATAATAAATCCTCAGCACTCATCATTCGCAGAACAAAATACACATTTTTTATAAAATTAATAGCGTTAAAAGCGATTTCTATGAGTTAAACAAAGAAATTTTCAAGAAATTTTCTGATACTTGAATATAAAAACTCTTAACCTGTAATTTTAGCTATGAATGTAAGATGCTTATGCCTTTTTATCTGTTTTTTTACAGCGAAATTTACTTTTGGACAATCAAGCCATAGTAACGGACTTCATACTGATTCTCTTAACTATGGAGGTTTAGAGCGTAAATACATGTATTATATTCCGGCAGGAATTGAAAACTCGGATAAGGTACCCGTGGTATTTTTCCTTCATGGGATGGGTGCAAGTGCTCAGATAGGTGTCAATGTTTTGGGTCCACAGTATCACGCCCGTGCTGAACGCGATAAAGCTATTGTAGTGTATCCCGATGCTACATCAAAACATTGGAATGATAAACTGGGCGGGTCTTACCCCTTGACAGATAAAATTGATGATGTGGGATATTTAACTTCCCTGATTGACCTCTTTGTACAGGATTTTAAAGCAGACCCTAAAAGGGTTTACTTTTCAGGAAGTTCAAATGGCGGAATGATGACCTATCGCTTAAGCTGCGATATTCCTGATAAAATAAGAGCCATAGCTCCATTTGTTTCGACTATTAGTCCACAGGTAGCCGAACAATTTACCTCAGCCAAACCTATTCCCATCATCATAACTAGCGGTACTGCAGATTCAATTATTAAATGGGAAGGCGGGCAGGTTAAAGTAACCCGTACACCCAGACTATTTTCAGGAGATGAGAATATCGCTTACTGGAAAGCAAGAAACGGCGTGAAAAGTAATGCAAAAATTACCATTTTGCCAGACATAGAACCTGGGGATAAATCAACCGTTGAAGTTCATCATTACAAAGGAAAAAACGATGTGATTCTTTACAAGATCATCAATGGAGGCCATACACACCCAACCCTAAGGGAAAATGGAAAACCTTTGGTTTCGGGTAAAAACATGGATTATAATTCTTTTGAAACCGTTTGGGACTTTTTGTTGTCTTATAGGTAGGATACAGGAGATGTGAGATGTGAGATATGAGATGTGAGAAAGGCAGTAAAACTTATAACTTAGTACTTATAACATAAAAATTGAGCAAAGAACCAGGAACCAAGAACCAAGACTGTTTAGTGCTAATTGAAATTTTCTGCTCTTTTCAGACAACAGGTAACTGATAAAAGGTAAAAGCAGAAAGCTAAAAGGCAAAAGCAGAGAAGAGTAATCATTTGAGATGATTAGCCCGAGGTAATTTTAACTAACTAACAGATAAAAGGTAAAAGCAGAAAGCTAAAAGGTAAAAGCAGAGAA
>CAIJME010000193.1 GCA_903821625.1 uncultured Sphingobacteriales bacterium
AACAATACCCCTTACGCAGCTGTTTATGACGAGCTATTCATTGGTTTTGGGAAAAACGTGAATGAAAATGTTTTTGACCAAAACAGACTGGGAATACTTTTAGGATATCGCTATTCATCCAAACTCCGTATTGAAGGTGGTTACCTGAATCAAATGGTACAACTATCTAGAGAAGTAAATGGAAGTAACGTGTTTCAAAACAATAAAGGAATACTACTGAGCACAATTTTAAATTTTTAGTGGGCTTTATTGATCTGAGAACAGAACACTAAATGTCGTTTGATTTTTTAAACAATGATTCTGAAACACAAAAGGTATTATAGAAAAATGCTGGAGGATTTCTTCAATTAGTTGGTTTGGAAAGAAAAAACAGGGGGGAAATTATGACTTATAATCATTAAGAAGATTAGATTAATACGAGTGATTATATTTTTATTAGGTGTACCATCCAAAACTCGAAAAGACCTCTAAAGAACCCGAAAGAGACGTTAAAATTACCATAAATATCCCTGCCCAAACTAGCTTAATTACCCTAATACTATTGAATAGTATAGATTTGAGGACTGAACAGATCTGGTGAAATTCTGGCGAATACATTTCAATCCTTGGCCAGTGGATGAGTGAGTATCAAAAAGAAATATACGCCGCAATTGTGTAGTTGGAACTTACAGAAATGGGAAATCTGTATGACCGTCAATTACAGCTTCAGTGAATAATATCCTAATCACCCACTAGCGCAGGCCTGCCACCTATATCTATTATTCTTTTTTCAATCAAAAACTCCTATCATTATAAAAAATAAATCAGATTGCATACAAATCCATTAATTCCAGAAAAAATTTCCAGTAGCAGGCTAAAAGCGATATTTGGTGGCTCAATAGGTAATCTGGTGGAGTGGTACGACTGGTATGCCTATTCTGCCTTTGCACTTTATTTTTCTGCTTCCTTTTTTCCTCAAGGCAATAAAACTGCCCAGTTGCTCAATACTGCTGGGATTTTTGCATTGGGATTTCTGATGCGTCCCATCGGCGGATGGATCTTTGGAAGGATAGCAGATAAGGTTGGGCGCAAGCAAAGCATGACGCTTTCTGTACTGCTCATGTCATTTGGCTCGCTACTAATCGCCTTTATTCCGACTTATCAGTCAATCGGTATCATTGCCCCCTTGGTGCTCCTTTTTGCGCGTTTACTTCAGGGATTAAGTGTGGGTGGTGAATATGGGGTATCGGCAACTTATCTGAGTGAAATGGCTAGTAAGAACCGGCGCGGGTTCTATTCCAGTTTTCAGTATGTGACACTTATCGGCGGACAATTATTCGCTCTTGGTATTCAGCTTATTCTTCAGAAAATTTTAAGCGATGCGGAATTGCACGCATGGGGCTGGCGTATCCCTTTTGTCATTGGTGCTATTCTTTCGCTAGTTGCACTTTACATGCGAAGTATATTGTATGAGACCAAAGCTTTTGAAGCTCTAAAAAATAGGTCTGATGAGCGTAAAGGCACGATCAGGGAATTGTTAAAGCATCCTAAAGCACTACTCCTAGTGGTTGGTTTAACTCTTGGCGGCACCCTTGCCTTTTATACCTATACCACCTATATGCAAAAGTTTCTGGTTTATACGGTAAACCTCAGTAAGGCCGAATCAACCCTGATCTCATTTATAAGTATGCTGATATTTGCCTTGATCCAACCCTTATTTGGGGCACTTTCTGACCGCATTGGTCGGCGGCCTTTGCTAATCAGTTTTGGAGTTTTAGGAAGCATCTGCACGGTCCCGCTTCTAACTGCCCTGAGCCATACCACATCTCAGTATACCGCTTTTTTTCTGCTCCTTTCGGGGTTGTTCATTGTCAGTGGCTATACCAGTATCAATGCCGTTGTGAAAGCTGAACTTTTCCCGGCAGAGGTTCGTGCTCTTGGTGTTGGTCTGCCATATGCCCTCACTGTTGCCATTTTTGGTGGAACGGCAGAATACGTTGCCTTGTACCTGAAAGATATCGGGCATGAATCTTATTTTTACTGGTATATCAGTGGCTGTATATTTTTATCGCTGCTGGTATATGTTGGGATGAAGGATACGAAGGAAACTTCGCTTATGGAGCGGGAGAGCTAGGATATCATTGCTGGCGCACGCGTGCCGCGTGTGCTAAATACGTTCATCTAATAAAAACTCATCCTTTATTTTTTACTCAAATTCTTTCTCGCTTTAGCAACTTCTGCTTCAGTTACCGGCCCAGTATGGGAGGTGGTGGTGATATTGAACCACAAGATTTGATTTAAGGCGTTGTACAAAAGTAGACAAGCTGCAAAGATTATTGGCGAGGTAAAAAATAGTATGAAACAAATATCAAAGCTCCCGAAATAAAATAAGCGGGTTTACTACCTTTGCTATTCATGGCGGTTCAACTTTACAAACCTTTCGAACGTTTAAACTTCAGTAAACAATCTTGCTTTCTGAGCGGCGAAAAACTTCAATCAACTGAAGAGGAGATCCAGGTTTTCCCACTTTGGCTAATGCAGGAGTACCAGCTTCAGGATAAACCTTTCAAACTTCTTGATGAAAGCATGTCGACCTACAGTCACATGAAACTGCCATGCTCGAGCAAAGTTTATGATGAGGCCATTGAACCCCTAGAAAAAGAAATAAGAACTGCCTTTTTATCAGGATATGATTCTGTACTGCAATTGCCTGAATTAAAATTATTTCAATGGATTGGCAAAATGGTTTATGGTATTCTATTCAATGAAATACGCATAGGAATGATTCAGCAGAAGGCTAAAGGTGAAGAATTTATTTTTTCGCAATCGCTGGTCCACAAGTTTGGGAACCTCCACCTAATGCTTCAGTCACTCACTCAGTCAATTGTTTTTGAAGGAAATCTGCCATGTTCCATTCGCGTATTTAAGATTGATGCCAAACAGGATCTGTTCAATTACCGAGATGAAATTAACACGCTTACTTTTTCTATAGCGATGAAAGATTTTGGGATCATTGCCTGCTTGCAGGATAATGGTACAAATGCAATTTATCATAAAGATACCCTAACAAAAATCAATACAAAACCTTTGCATCCAGCTCAATTCGAGGAGATCTGTGCCCGGTTCTTTTATTCGAATTACCTATTCAACAGATTACCAGAATATACTGTAATGCCAACAGCCGATGCTGTGTTTATAGAGGCAATGCCGTTAAGGGGAATGAGCAATAAACCACTCTTTGATAGCTGGCAAAATAAAACTTTTGCGCAGGTTCTAGAAAATTTCTGGAAACCATGGGGTATTCTGTTGTTCGAAATATTGAAGGATCCTGAAAATCCGATGAGCTACCTTTTAAATGAAAACAATGAATTCTTACCCGCGCATTCAGTTGATTTACCTTCTTAATAAATAAAACTGATTCAGAATATTGCTTATCTGCCGGTCAATTGGTTTACAAAATAACCAGCCACATCGGGGTGATAAACTATGGTGAATAATACCCCGGTTAGTGCCCCATAAAAGTGGGCATCATGATTTATGGCATCTCTTGAATTACGTGATGCATACCAGCAATATCCTAAAAACAAGAAACCATAAATTACCGCTGGAATGGGAATTGGTATTGGGAAGATCATCATTTTACTCATTGGATAGAATAAAATATAGCCAAATACTACTGCGCAAACAGCACCTGAGGCTCCAAGACTATTAAACCAAAAATCTTCTTTATGCTTAAAAATTGAGGTTATATCACTTAGAATGATACTGGCGATATACAATACCCCAAATTGAACATGGCCCCAGCTGCTCAGTGAAACCAATGTTTTTTCGAGGGTGAAGGCAAAAAAATAAAAAGAAAGCATATTCATCAGTAAATGAGTCCAATCTTTATGGATCAAACCACTAGTGATCATACTATAAAGCCTACGGC